>CAMHMW010000042.1 GCA_946186335.1 uncultured Candidatus Melainabacteria bacterium | reverse complement strand
CCATACCTTTCTTATGTGCCATTTTTATTTCTCCTTTATGTTATTTCTACAACTATTCTGCCGCTGTTTCTTCTGCTGCAGCTGATTTTTTTGAAGCGGAAGTTCTGATTTTTGAAATCATAACTCTTGTAAAGCGTTGTCTGTGACCTTGTTTTTTTCTGTAACCTTTTTTAGGTCTTTGCTTGTAAACGATTATTTTCTTTGCTTTACCGATTACATCACCGTCTTTTCCGATTGTCATTATTTTGCCTTCGGCAGATGCGCCTGATACATAAGGCTGACCTACTTTTGATTTTTTACCGTTAACAATCATAACAACTTTGTCAAAGACGATTTTTGAATCTGCTTCGCCTTCTAATAATTCAACATCAACGTAGCGTCCTTCTTCTACCTGATATTGTTTTCCGCCTGTTTCGACTATTGCGTACATCTTTTTCTTCCTTTCGTTGCGGGTTTCGTAACCGTGGGGAGTGTAAATATTTTGGCTATTTATATTCTTTTAAACAACCCGAGCCCTAATCTTTGCTCTATTTCGCACTCTTGGGGTTTTGTAAACGATTGACCCATAGTAATACGTAAGTTTATTATTAAACGAACCTGACTATCTGTCAAGTAGTTTTAATATTTATTAACCTTTTAGCCAGTAAAGAGTATTTGGAGTAAAATTGTAATATGATGTTTAGTAAAGAAGAATTGATAAAAGCAACAGGTGCTGTTGTAATTAGGGATAGTTTAAAAGAGGATGAGAGTTTTAACATCTCAACCGATACACGTATCATTAAATCAGGAGATATATATCTTCCGTTAAAGGGTGAAACTTTTGACGGTGAAAAGTTTATTGATAAAGCAGTTGAAGCGGGTGCTAATGCTTATTTTACAACTTCGGGTGAAATTATTGACGGTGCCGGTTTGATTTTGAAAGTCAGCGATACAAAAGATGCGTATTTGAAAATCGCCGAGTATTACAGAAATATGAAAAATCCGAAAGTTGTTGCCGTTACAGGAAGTTCTGGTAAAACAACAACAAAAGAGCTCATATATTCGGTTTTGAGCAAAAGTTTTAAGACTCATAAAACTTTTTCAAATCACAACAACGAAATCGGATTTTGCCAGACAACTCTTTCCATGCCTGATGATTGTCAGGTCTTGATTGTTGAATCAGGTATGAGAGGATTAGGTGAAATTGAGCTTATTTCTACTCATTTACATCCTGATTATGCTGTTATAACAAATTCCGGTTCTGCTCATGTCGGACGTCTTGGCTCTTTGGATAATATTGCAATTGCAAAATGTGAAATCTCAAAAGGACTAAAAGAAAACGGAGTTTTTATTGCCAAAAATCAGGAAATAATAAAGAAACATGTGAATTTTGACGGCAGAAAAGTTTATTATTCACTTGATGATGTAGAATTTACGGAAAAATCTCAATCATATACAAAATTCAGATATAAGGGTTGTGATTATGAGTTAAATGTTGAAGGTGATTACAATGTAGAAAATTCTCTTGCCGCGATTGAACTTGGGTATCTTTTCGGAATGAAGTATGAAGATATAAAAGCGGGACTTTTTTCATACAAACCGATTGAAAAGCGATGGGAAGTCGTAAAAGCGGGAGGTTTTAATTTCATTAATGACAGTTACAATGCAAATCCCGATTCAATGAAAGCCTCTGTAAAAACTTTTCTTGAACTTTATAAAACCCCTGTTGTTGTGCTTGGCAACATGGGTGAACTCGGGGATGATGAAAAGAAATATCATTATGAAGTCGGAGAGTATTTGTCATCAATTGACAATTCAAAAGTTAAGTATCTGCTTGTGGGTGATTTGGCATTTGAAATCGGCAAAGCTCTTGAAAAAAGCGGATGTGAAACAAAATATTTTAATGACAACAGCGAGGTTTCTTGTTACATACTTGAAAACCTGAATGCGGATAGTACAATATTTTTGAAAGCATCGCGAGCGATGAAATTTGAAGAAATAATTGAAAATGTTAAAAGAGGGATAGTTAAATTATGATAATGGCGGCAGTTGCATTTTTGCTGAGTATGGTATTGTGTATGCTTTTTGGTGTACCGTATATTGATTTGTTGAAAAAGAAAATGATAGGTCAGTATATCAAAGATGTTGCACCGGAAAATCATGCAAAAAAGCAGGGAACCCCGACAACAGGCGGTGTTTTTATAATTGCAGCAATTATAATATCCTCTGTTGTTGCCTTATTGCTGGCTCAAAAAATGACAACGCTAGCTCTTTTAACTCTTTTGACTCTGTTCTTTTATACATTGGCAGGATTTCAGGATGATTACATAAAGATAAAAGGCAAAGGAAATGACGGATTAAGCGCAAGAGGAAAATTATTTCGTCAAATAGCCATAGGACTTTTGCCTACATTATATCTTGTTATGACAAATCCTGATGCCTGTATATTTTCAATAGGAAATCTGGATATTGATTTGAAATGGTTTTATCCGTTCTTTGCGGTATTTATAATAACGGGAGCATCAAACGCTTATAATTTAACTGACGGTCTTGACGGGCTTGCAGCAGGAACGGGAGTTCCCGCATTTGTTGCTTGTTCAGTTATTTCTCTTGCTTTGGGCGAAATTGAACTTGCTGTAATATCGGCGACAGTTGCCGGTGCGTTGTTGGGATTTTTGAAATTCAATAAACCGAAAGCGGAAGTATTTATGGGTGATACGGGTTCGCTTGCAATAGGCGGTTTGCTTGGTACAATTGCGGTTCTCGGGAAGTTTGAATTTCTGCTTATATTTATCGGCGGAGTTTTTGTTATGGAAACTTTATCCGTTATTATTCAGGTTACAAGTTTCAAAACGACAGGAAAAAGAGTTTTCAAAATGTCGCCGATACATCATCATTTTGAATTGTGCGGATGGAATGAGAAGAAAATTGTTACGGTATTTTCAATAGTTTCTTTTCTTTTGTCGGCAGGTGCGGTAGTTTTATTTGAATTATTTAAACGGGGAGTTTTGTAATGGGTGTCAGAGGTAAAAAAGTTCTTGTTCTCGGACTTTCAAAAAGCGGCATAGCGGCAGCAAAATTTGCTCATAAACATGGGGCGATTGTTTATTTGTCCGAGGGAAAATATGTTGAAGAAGAAAATATGTATAAGGTTGGAGAATTAAAAAGCCTTGGTATTCAGGTTGAATACGGTTCACACTCCGAAGAATTTATACTGAATGCGGAACTTGTTGTTACAAGCCCCGGTATTCCTCCTCACAGCGAGATTATACAGAGAATTAAAAAGCATAATATTCCGGTTATATCGGAACTGGAACTTGCATATCGTGAATGTGATATTCCGTTCATTATCATAACTGGTACCAACGGTAAAACTACAACTACTGCGCTTACGGAATTTATTTTGTCTAAAAAACTGAAAGCAAAAGCGTGCGGTAATATTGGGCAACCTCCATGCAATATTGCGGATGAATCTTTGGATTATTTTGTGTGTGAAGCAAGTTCCTTCCAGCTTGAAATGAGTCCGTCTTTGAAACCTTATATTTCCGTATGGACAAATTTCACCCCCGATCATATTGACTGGCATCAGGGTTTGGAAAATTACTTTAATGCAAAAGCAAGAGTGTTTAAATCTCCGCAGGCACCAATGTACAGTGTTTTGAACGCAAAAGATGAAAAACTTATGGAATTTTCAAAACTGGCAGAGGGTAAATTATTCTTTTTTGCAGGGAATATAGGTGAAAACTGTTGTTATGAGGAAAACGGTGAAATTATCTTTAAACAGGACGGTAATGCAGAATCAATTATAAAATTGTCTGAATGTCCGCTGATAGGGGAGCATAATTATCAGAACATTATGTGCGGTATAATTTGCGCAAAATTAACAGGCATTGATAATGCAACAATCAAGCAGGCTATTATGGAATTTAAAGCACCTGCGCACCGATTGGAAAGAATAACCGAAAGTGACGGAATTACTTTCTATAACGATTCAAAAGCAACAAATCCCGAAGCGGCTATTGTTGCAATTGACTCTTTTAATGATAAAGACGTTGTATTGATAGCGGGCGGAAGGGATAAAAACACCGATTTGACCGAATTTTGCAATGCCGTTAACAAACATATTAAAACCGTAATCTTAATCGGGGAAGCGACCGAAAGATTTGAACAAAATCTGAAACAAAACGGTTTTAGCAATATTATAAAAGAGGAAACAATGCAAAAAGCCATTGATAAGGGGATAGAACTTCATCCTGATGTGGTTTTGTTGTCACCGGCGTGTGCAAGTTTTGATATGTTTACGAGTTACGAAAACAGAGGAGATGTTTTTAGGGATTATGTCTTATCGCGAGTATAAATCACCAAAAAGACAGGAAAGGGAAAGAAAAGAAAGACGCAGAAAGGCTAATTCTGACGTCATTATTTCTCCGCCCGATAAAACTCTGTTGGTAGTGGTAACATTCCTTGTTATAATCGGGTTTTTGGCAATATTTTCAGCTACTGCCCCCAAATGTATGAGAGAGGGTGTCAGTTTAATTACTTATGTAGTTAAACAGATTATATATGCCGGAGTCGGATTTGTTGCAATGGGATTTTTTGCGAAATTTGATTATAAAAAACTTGAACATTTTAATTCAAAATTCATGTGGACGGTAATCGTTTTACTGCTTGTTCTGCAATTTACCCCTTTGGGTGTTGTAATAAACGGTGCGAAAAGGTGGATAAATCTCGGAGTTATGCAATTGCAGCCGTCTGAGTTGGCGAAACCGCTGTTTTGTATGCTTATTGCCTCAATGTTTAAAGATAAAGTGACACTGAAAACTTTTACGGATAATATAAAAATTATTGCCGCAATGCTTGTTATTCTGCTTTTGATTTTAAAACAGCCGAATTTGAGTATGGCATGTATATTATGTATGGCAGGCTTTGCAATGTATATTGCTGCCCGCGGACCATGGCAGCCAATTGCTGCGGGAGGCGGCGCTTTGGGAATTTTAATTCTTACAAAATTGCCAAAACTTTTGCATGGCTACCAGATGGACAGAATTAATGTGTGGCTTAATCCGGGAAGTGATGCTCTGGGAAAAGGGTATAATATTATTCAGTCACTTATCGCTTTTGCCTCAGGCGGGTTGAGCGGTACCGGTTACGGAAGTTCCATTCAGAAACTTGCTTATTTACCGGAGTGCCATACTGATTTTATATTCGCAATTATAGCGGAAGAATTTGGTTTTTTGGGATGCCTGTTTATAATCGGGTTATTTGTGGCGCTTGTCCACAGAGGATACAGAATAGCAAGACGTTGTCCAGATATGTACGGTAAATTGCTTGCTATCGGAATAACTGTTGTTTTCGGATTTCAGGCATTCTTGAATATGAGTGTTGCAAGTTCATTTTTCCCCGTAACGGGTGTTACACTTCCTTTCATAAGTTATGGAGGAACTTCAATTATCGTATCACTTGCAATGGTCGGTATGCTTTTGAATATTTCAAAGCAGAGAATTAAGAAAATTCAGACGGAGGATACTTTACAAAATGTCTAAACGAGTATATTTTATAACAGGTGGTGGTACAGGCGGGCATATATACCCTGCCGTTGCAGTTGCGGATGAACTTCTGAAAGATGAAAATTCGCTAATTTTTTATTTAGGTAATCCTAAAAACATGGAGGCTCAAATAGTCAGAAATAAGGGCTATGTGTTTCTTTCTGTTGAATCATCAGGCATGCCCAGAAAATTTGGTTTAGAATTGATAAGTTGGGCTTTTAAACTGTTACTTGCGTGGCTTTGGTGTTGTTCATATATTAAAAAATACAATCCTAATGTTATTTTTGGAACTGGCGGATATGTTTCGGCACCAGTTATGCTTGCAGCAATGGCGATGAAAGTCCCGTTTATTATGCACGATTGTGATGCAAAACCCGGACTTGTAACACGGAAATTAGCCCCTTATGCTGAAAGCGTTTCAGTAGCTTTTGAGGCGGCTAAGAGTATGTTGAAAAATGATAAAATTTTTGTTAACGGAAATCCGATAAGAAATGAATTTGAAACATTGACGAAAGAAGAAGCAAAAAACAGGATGGGTCTGGATGAACGGTTAACTCTTTGTGTTATGGGTGGTTCACAGGGTGCTGTTTCAATAAATCAGGCTTTCATTCCTATTATAAAAACTTTGTCAAAAGATTATAATATTCAGATAATTTTTCAGACCGGGAAGAAAAATTATAATGATGCATGTAAACAACTCCAAAATGTGTATCCTGAATATGAAAATGATGAAAATTTAATTATTCGTCCGTATTTTGACAATATGGTTGATGTTTTAAAATCATCGGATATAGCGGTTTCAAGAGCAGGCTCTTTGAGTATATCGGAACTTTGTGCGAGTGAAGTTGCTACAATTTTTATCCCGTATCCTTATGCGGCAGCAGATCACCAAAGAAAAAATGCCAAATTTATAGAAGAAAATGGCGCGGGATTGTATCTTGAAGATGGTGATACAAATTCGGAAAAACTCCTAAAAATGATAAAATCACTTATTGAAAATCCGCAAAAACTTAATGAAATTAAGTCTAATGCCAAAAAACTCGCAAAGTATGACGGCGTTCAGAAAATTGCAAGACAGATTTTCAGCATATAATTATTTCGTAAGACTTTCAAGGTATTCTTTATTTGCTTCTAAGGTGTCTTTTGTCGCAGTTATTGAGTATATCGGCTTTGAATTAAAAATATGGTTTGCCGTATTATAAATATCGTCAGCCGTAATTGAATCAATTATTTCATAGTATTTGTTTGCGTAATCTATTCCGTACGGGGTAGCGGATACGGTATTGATTACAGAATTTCTTGAAGAATTTGTTTCAAGAGTATCCAGCAATTTTGTTTTCATTGTTTTCTTTGCGGATTCCAGTTCTTCGGGGGTAACTTTTCCGGTGGTAATTTTTTTGATATTTTCGTTAAATCCGTCTATTGCTTTTTGTACGTTATCAAAAGTCTTTTCGCCTGTTTCTTGGTTTTCTGTGGTTGTTCCGATTGTTAATTCGAAAACGCCCATATCATCATGCGTGCTGTAACCCGAATGTACGGAGTATGCAAGGTGGCGTGTCTCTCTGAGGTCTGAGAATAATCTGGATGAGGATCCTGTTCCGAGAATTATGTTTAGAAGTGCGACTGCGGCATTATCTTTAATGTTTCCGTTTTGTTTATAGCGGAAGCCTTCTATAATATCTGCCTGATTTTTTAGGTGTACGTCAGTGTAAACTTCTGATTTCTCAATCGGAGCGTATGTTTTTTCTAAATCTTTGTTCCATTTATTAACTTTCGGATAAGAATTTATTGAGTTAAAAATTTGTTCTTTTAGTTCGGGATTCTTGTCAAAAGCGCCTGTTACCACCCTGACCTTTTGCAAAGATTTCAATATAAAATCCTTTTACCTCATCAAGAGTTATTTCGTCTAAACTTGCAAGGAGTTCTTTTGTTGTAAAAGCAAACGGCGTTTTTTCAAACATTTTTGCGTTAAATTTATCATAGGGGGTTGTTTCTGCACCGGAATAGACATCTTTAAGTCTTTGGATAGCGTCTTGTAATTCTTTTTCGTTAAAATTAGGACTTAATATTCTTTCCTTAAACATACCAAGAGCTTTTTCCGTATTATCGGCAGGGAAATCAGCCCTCAGTTGTAATCCGTAATCTTGTGCATACAGAGCACATTTTATTCCGTTAATATCGGCATCTTTTGCCAAATTCTGTACGGAGTGTTCAGTTGTACCTGCATTATCAAGCATATCTGACAGAACATCCGCTATTGCCGCTTTCTTGGGAGTCCAGGTTTTTTCTTCTATTGTAAATTTATATTGTATTGTATTTGTCGGAGCATTATTAAATACAACCTCATAATTGTTTGCGGTTCTGTATGTTTTAATATTATCAATATTTACGGGAAGTTTTTTGTTTGCACCCGTAAATGAAATGTCTGAAACAAGTTTATATTTTTTGTTTATGTCATCCGCAGTTGTTCCGTTGGGATGAACAACTGTCAATGCTGCTTTATTCAAATCAAGATACTTTTTCGCAATGTTTTGAATATCCTCGGGGGTCATTTCATTAACTATCTTTTCGTAATCTTTTATATAGTCAACAGAATCATCTAATAATGCTCCTCCGATAGCGTTGTTAAGTGATTCAGAATCTTCATACATCAAATCAAAACTTTTCTTAAGCCTGTTTTTAAGAGCAGTCATTTCTTCATCTGTCGGCGGATTTTTAGATAAATTATCAATAATGCCGTAAATATCCTTTATCATCTGTTCTGCTTTGTCTTCCGCAACAGTTGATTCTATTAAAAGCATAGATTTTTCGTCAGGATTTGAACTCAGCCGCTCCGGTCCGATACTTATACCTGTTCCGTACTTTCTTTCTGTTTCTGCAAATCTTGAGTTATAAAGCGCTCCTGCCAAAAATGTCAGGGCTTTTATAAGAATATGGTCTTTTGAGTTGTTGTTTTCCGGTCCGACAAAACCTATGAATATATTTGCGGCAGCGCTGTCAGATTTTTGAGATATTAAATCCTGTCTGACAGGTTTTTCTGTTGGTGTCATTTTTTCAAATAATCTTTGACCCTTAGGTGTTTTGTTGGAATTAAAGTATTTTGAAACAAGTTTCATTGTTTCGTCAGGGTCAACTTCTCCTGTTATAACGGTTGTCATGTTTGCGGGATAGTAATTGTTGTTAAAATAATTAACAACATCATCTCTTGTTAAATTTGTTATATTATCCGTACTGCCTGCGACAAGGTCAAGTGATGTTGAATTTATGTTAAACAGGTTTTTAAGGGTTTGTGTAAATCCGATATTTTCGTTTTCAGAAACGCACATATTTATTTCTGAATTTACGATTTTCTTTTCTTTTTCAAGTTTGTCAATCAAAAATTTTGGAGAGGTAAGCATTCCCGCATGAAGCTGAATTTTGTTTTCCAAATCATCATCTTCAAGCAGGTGTGATTTTATGAAATAATTTGTATTTGCAAATGATGTGCTTGCGTTTGTGTAGCCGCCCATTTTGTTTACTTCGTCAAAAAATACTTTATCGCCCAAATCTTCAGAGCCGTTAAACAGATTGTGTTCTATGTAATGGCTAATTCCTCTTAATTTGTCAGGTTCATTAAAAGACCCCGTATTTACATAAGTCTTTACAACCGTTGAGCCTTCTTTTGGAACTATGACAACTTTTTGACCGTTTGCCAGTTTGTAGCATTTTGCAGTTAATTCATCGTTGAGTTTGATGTCCTCAACATAGGTGTATGAAATCGGCACTCTGACATTATAATCCGGTGTCTGCGCCGATAACTCGTTAACCTGAGGGTGTTCCTGCTCTGCCGACGGATTAGAACAAAAACTCGGTTTGTTCTTATAATAATTTACGTTCGAAATATTACCTAAATTAATTCTCATAAAACTACCTATGTTTTATAAAAAACATATCGGCAATTTTTATTGCTAAAATTTTAACAAATTATTACAAATTTGTTCTGAAAATGGTTTGTTCTCTATCCGGTCCGACGGAAATTATTGAAATAGGAGTTTCAAGAATTTGCTCGAGTCTTTCAATATATTTACGGCAATTTTCAGGCAAATCTTCGTATTTGCGAATATCAGAGATATTTACTCCCCAGCCCTTGTGGGTTTCGTAAACGGGTTCTAAATATTTGTGGATAAATACATCTTCCGGATATGAAGTGTATGTTTTTCCGTTTCTTTTGTCCTTGTATGCCGTACAAATTTTGATTTCGTCAAAAGTGTCAAAGACATCAATTTTTGTGAGAGCAACTGATGTTAAACCGCCGACAAGACAGGAATATTTCATTGTAACGGCATCAAACCATCCGCATCTTCTCGGACGTCCTGTTGTAACCCCAAATTCGTGTCCAATATCCTGAATTTTTTTGCCTGTTTCATCAGTTAATTCCGTTACAAATGGACCTTCACCGACTCTTGTTACATAGGCTTTTGCTACCCCGATAACTTCATCAATGACTTTCGGTCCGTAACCTGAACCGGTGCATGCGCCTCCGCCGACGGGATTTGAACTTGTTACAAACGGATATGTACCAAAATCAACGTCAAGCATAACCCCTTGTGCGCCCTCAAATAAAATGGTTTTGTTTTCTCTTTTGGCATCTCTTAACATGTCTTGCCATTCGTGGCAAACAAATGGTCTGAAAATTTCTGCATATTTTTTGCACAAATCCAAAACTTCTTCTTTGGTGTATGTTTTCAGGTTATACAGTTCTTTTAGTTGTTTGTTTTTAACGGGTAAAATGACGTCAAGTTTTTCGGATAAAGCCTCCGGAGAATAAAGATCCCCGATTTTAAGTCCGATTCTCTGCATCTTATCTGTGTATGTCGGACCTATTCCTTTCTTTGTTGTCCCGATTTTACCTTTTGTCGCATTGTCCTCACTGTATCCGTCAACTTCGGTGTGCCAGGGCATGGTAATTGAGGCAAGCGGGCTGACTTTCAAACCTGATATATCAATGTTTTCTTTTTTTAACCCCTCAATTTCCTGTTGAAAATACTCCGGCAGAACAACAGTTCCGTTACCTATAAAACAGGTTTTTCCCTTATATAATATTCCTGAGGGAATGAGGTGAAATTTGAAAGTTTTGTTATGTGCAACGACAGTATGCCCTGCGTTGCAGCCGCCCTGATATCTGATTATTAAATCGGCATTTTCCGCAAGTAAATCGGTAATTTTTGCTTTCCCTTCGTCTCCCCACTGAGCGCCAACAACTACTCTGTTTGTCATATTTATATCCCTTCTGTAATCTTTACCGATTAATTTTATCACAAACAGGGGTAATTTTATATAGTTTCTCAGAAATCTGTGCTATATTTATAAATTGTATGTCTTACACCAATAAAACCCTTTAATAGTGTATAATTACCACTATTTAGTTTTGTAAAAATATTGTAGTACAAGGGTTGCGAACACTTGAGAGTCATGTTAAAATGTGTTACAATTATAGTAGGAGCAACTTATTAGCCCTTATAAGACTCTGATGAGTGTTATTCCCCACCCCACTCTAAAAACAAAAAGGTATCCGAGTTACTTAACCTTTTGGTGATTTGCTATGGATACACTTCTTGAAAAACGACAATTTTACTTTATTGACAGAACTTGCGAAGTTCTTATTGTTGGTTTTCTCTTTGTTAGTTTAGTGTTGGGGCATTCGCTTTCTCAATCTCCTATAATGGCAAATGATTTGATTGCAAATACAACAATTTCGGCGCCGACACTGTTTGAAATTCGAAACAGCATAAAAGATGAAGTCAGTCCGGAATTAAGAAAGGAAAGATTTGAACAGCGGATAAGCAATAAATATCGTAATATGCAGGTGAATAATGTTGCAGACGGGGTTAAACATGTTAAAACGGTAAGATATTATAACGGGCATCCTGTAAAAATCAACATTGTTGAAATTAATCAAAAAGTTGCATTTGACTACGAGGTAAAACCTGCAACCGCTGCATCTACTCTTAATAACCGCAGAACGTTAAGAACAATTGCAAATAATACAAATTCCATTGTTGCAATAAACGGCGGATTTTTTAAACCTCAGACGGGTGTACCTCTCGGAACTCTTATGATAGACGGAAAACTTTACACGGGTCCGATATATGACAGAGTTGCCCTCGGTATTTTTGAAGACGGTTACGATGTCGGAAGAGTTCAGTTAGATGCAAAAATTACCGGTAACGGTCATACAATTAAAATAGACAATATAAATCAGCCTAGAATGCTATCCTCATATATTTTAGCATACACTCGGGATTGGGGGAGCTATGCGCCTGCATCACCTCAGTACGGTGTCCAATTACAAATAGTTGGAAACAAAATCGTAAAAGCCTCCGCCAATCCTCTTTTTATTCCGGAAAACGGAATGGTATTAGTAGGTCCGAAAGATAAGTTAGGTAAATTGTTCGGGGCGGAAAATGTTGAAATTGAAATGTCAACAAATCCGAAGTGGGAAAATGTCAAGCACATCATAAGCGGAGGTCCGTATCTTGTCAAAAACGGAGAGGTTTTTGTTGATACCTCCGCTCAGAGATTAAATTCAATAGGCGGACGTAATCCCAGAACGGCTATCGGCTACACGAGGGATAATGATTTAATTTTGATTACGGTTGATGGCAGAGAGGGCAGTTCTGTCGGAATGACGCTGGGAGAATTGGCATACTTTATGAAATCTTTGGGATGTATCAATGCGATAAACCTTGACGGCGGCGGTTCTACCGTTATGTATGTGAACGGACAAATAGTAAACCGTCCTCCTCAGCCGGGCGGAATTGCTTTATCAAATGCTGTTGTAATTTCCAGAAAAAATGTTAATGTCTGGTAAAAAGTTCAGTGGATATTATTAAAATTATCTTGCCATTTTTTGTATTTCGTTGAGGAGTTCGGTAAGAGAGGGGTCATCTTTTATGCTTTGTGCCTTAACTGCGTACTCGTATGATTTTTTTAAATCTTGCATATTAAAGT
>CAMHMW010000041.1 GCA_946186335.1 uncultured Candidatus Melainabacteria bacterium | reverse complement strand
GAAATTTCATCACTGGTTTGAGTTTCAAAATCAAGCATTTTCTCATCACCTGAAATGTTCTTGTAATATGATGAATATTTTTCGCTTTGGGTAATTGGTGTAATGATTTTACAGTCAAGTTCTTTTATAAATTGGTACACAAGATTTTTTGCGGTTGCGGCAGTTTTTTCTCTCAATTCTTTTGAGGTGTCGGTCGGAAGTATTTTTATTTTTTCCTGTGATAAAATTGCGCCGGTATCATAATTTTCGTCTATCAGGTGCAGAGTTATTCCCGAGTATTCTTCCCCGTTTAAAATAGTTTGGATATAAGGATTGGGGCCTCTGTATTTTGGTAAAAGCGAGGGGTGTGTGTTAACTGCCCCGATTACCGGAATATCAAAAGTCGCTTTTTGTATTTTTTCTTTCCAGGTACCGACAAGTATAAGGTCAATGTTGTTTTTTATGAGATATTTTCTGAATGCCTCAGAGTTTGCAGATTTAAAATTCAGTTGTTTTAAATTCAGTTGTTTTATCATTGTAACATCGGGGGTTGGGTTAAAGGTGTCTTTTAAAAACAAACTTAACGGATTTGTTGTGGTTTTCTCGTAGCGCAATACCCCGACAATATTTGCACCCGCATCGTGTGCTCCCATGATGAGATTTGCCAACATTAACCCTTTGCCTAAAATAACAACTTTCATATACGAAATTATATTCTATTTGTTACTATCTTGCAATAAAAAACCCTCAGATGTTTTTCTGAGGGTTTTTAAATTTTTATAACTTTATATTTATTCTCCGTCAACCATTGCTTCTGCTGCAAGTAAATCTCTTACTTTTGCCTGATTAACTTTAAGAGTATCATAGTTTCTCTGTTCTGTTATTGCTTTTGCTTTTTCATGGCTGAATGTGTGTGCGATACTTGTTGCAACAAGTAAAATCGGACTCCATGAAATTACACCTTTTGCGAAACTTTTCAATGAAGAAGGAGCTTTTCTGATATTCTTCATTACACTTGTCAAGAGTTTGTTTTCTTTAATGTATTTGTCAACTTTATGATTTTTTAAGGACTTAACAACTTTGTCGCCGTATTTTTCAACCAGTTTGCTTGCACCTTTACCTGCAAGGAGTAATGCTCCGACTGTTGCGCCGATTGTTGCTATTGTTGAAAGAACGGGGTGTTCTTTGTTAAATTCGTGAACTGTTGAACTGTGTCTGTTCAGGGAACGTGCTGCGGCAAATGTTGCATCAATTATTGCAAATGTTCCTGCCCATAATGCTGTTTGTTTTGTAAATAATTTTAATTTAGGAATACGTCCGACAACTTTCGGATTTCCTACAACTGCCGCCAAGCCGCCCGCAATCGGTAATGAATACCAAATAGCGTTTGATGCTGCCTTGTGTTTTTTGTCGTTAACCTGAATGGCTGCTGCCTCTCTGGCATAAGCCCTTAATGTTTTATCATCGGCCTGTGCAAAACTTTCAAATTCCTCTCTGGACGGAGTTCTGTGACCGAATGTTGCTTTTGTTGAAACTGCATTTACAAGCATATTACACCTAAACCTTTCACACTTTCATTATATACATATAAAAACAGAAAGTAAATTTTTTTGCTTTTTTATTAATCTAACTACACAAATATTTACATTTTTATTATATGATTAATTTATGAAAACTTTTTACATTCATACAATGGGGTGCAAAGCCAATCAGTTTGAAAGTTCCATAATTGAAGAAAACCTGACAAAATTTGGCTTAACAAAAGTAAATGATATATCAGATGCGGATTTATACATTTTAAATTCGTGCAGCGTTACCCATAAAAGCGATAATGAGGCGTTGTATCTTTTGAGAAGTGCAAAACACAAAAATTCGGATATGGTTATTGTTGTAACGGGATGTTTTGCTCAATTGGAAAAAGATAATCTCCTTGAATACGATTTTATTGATTATGTTTTTGGTAATGATGAGAAACTGCATCTGTACGAGGCTTTAACCTCTGGTGAGAAATTAAAGGTGAAAGATTTAATGTCGTTGTCAGAATTTAATGAAGTAGCCCTGACCGATACCTCAAAAACAAGGGCAAGCCTGAAAATTCAGGACGGATGTGATAACCGCTGCACCTATTGTATTATTTGGAAAGCAAGAGGAAAAAGCCGCAGTGCAAAAACGGATTTTATAATTGAACAGATAAATAATTTCTCAAAACAAGGTTTTAAAGAAGTCATTTTGACAGGGATTCATATAGGTCAGTGGGGAAAGGATATAGGATGTTCTCTGATAGATTTGTTAAAAGAAATTGAAGAAAAAACGACAATTGAACGCTATCGTTTGGGGTCACTAAATCCGACAGAAATTACTGATGAACTGCTCGCTTTTTTATCAAAATCAAAAAAATTCTGCCCGCATTTTCACTTGTCCCTGCAATCGGCTAATGACAAAACTTTGCGCTCAATGAACAGATTTTATAAAACGGAAGATTATCTTAAACTGATAGAAAAAATTAATGATACGTTTGAACTCCCGTTTCTGGGGAGTGATATTATTGCGGGATTTGCGGGTGAAACCGATGATGATTTTGAAATTACACGTCATAATCTTGAAATGTCGGGACTTTCGCAAATTCATACCTTCCCGTATTCCCAAAGAGAAGGTACTGTCGGTGCTGAGATGGAAAATCAGATTCCTGATGAGATAAAAAATAATCGTGCCGATATAATAAAGAAAATATCAAGGGATAAGTATAATAATTTTGTGAATGCAAATATCGGAACAATTCATGAAGTCTTGATAGAAAAGCACAGAGATAAGCATAGCGGTAATCTGAAAGGAATTACAAGGAATTATCTGACCGTTCAAATAATATCGGATAGAGAAGATTTATTTAATAAAATTTGTAATATAAAGATTTCCGAATACAAAATCGGCATTATATATGGGGAGTTAATATAATGGCTGAAAAAAAGAGGTGTTATGTAACACCTCTTTTTTTAATGTATTTATCATTACATATCCTTTAAGAAGGATTCGTAATTTCTCGCCAACAGATGTGTTTTAACCTGATTGATAAGGTCAAGAGCAACACCAACCATAATAATCAGAGATGTTGCACCGATACCCTGCAATGTTTCAATACGTGTTGCATAACTTGCAAACGACGGAATCAAAGCAACAATACCAAGTCCCATAGCACCGATAAAGGTTGTTTTTGTCAAAATTTTATCTAATGCTTCGGCTGTCGGACGACCGGGTTTTATACCGGGAATTGACGAACCGTACTTTTTAAGATTATCCGCAATATCTTTTGGCTGCATATTAGGCATAATTGATGCGTAGAAGAATGTTAACGCAATAATCAAGCCGACATAGATAAGATAATATGTAAGTCCGCTCGGGCTTAACCAGTGGTTAAGCGACATAATGAAGTTTTTAACCGCCGTTGATTTAATATCAGCGTTTCCGACAAGAGCAATAATTGTTGACGGGAACAGCAAAATCGCAATAGCGAAGATAATAGGCATAACCCCGCCCGGATTTAACTTGAACGGAATATAAGAATTCATGCCGCCGTAAACTTTATTACCAATTTGTCGTTTCGGATTTACAATAATAACTTTTCTCACAGCCTCCTGCATGATTACAATAAGTATCATCGCAAAGAAAAATATTGTGAGTAACAGGAGTAACCCAAGCTGCATTCTTGTATTAGAGTGCATAATTTGAGCCGTTCTTTGTGCATAAATCGGAATACCCGATAAGATACCGCAAAAGATGATTAAAGAACCGCCGTTTCCGATACCGTTTTCGGTAATCAATTCGGACAACCACATAACAAGAACTGCTCCTGCCGTTAATGTAATTATAGAACTTACGTAGAAAGCAATATGATTTACGTGAGGATCAACTGCTCCCGGTAAGTGATGTAAATACAACATAAATATAAATGATTGGAATACTGCCAAAATTACCGTAAATATACGTGTATATTGTGATAATTTGCGTCTTCCCGCTTCTCCCTCCTCTTTCTGTAATTTTTCCAATGACGGAATAACAACAGAAACAAGTTGGACAATAATTGAAGATGTGATGAATGGACCGATACCAAGAGCCATAATAGAAACTGTACCTAACGCACCTCCTGTAAATAAATCAAGAAATCCGATTAAGTTGTTTCCGTTACCCAGTACCTGTGTTGCAAATACGTCGGCGTTGATACCGTATAGCGGCATCTGAACCCCGAATCGCCAAATTGCAATCATTGCCAGTGTGAAAATAATCTTCTGTTTTAAACCCGAAGCATTCCACATTGACATCAAATCTTCAGTTGTAGGTGCTTTTATACCTTGTGCCATTATACTATCTCAACCTTTCCGCCTGCTGCTTCAATTTTTTCTTTTGCTGATGGTGTTACATAAGCCGCTTTTACTGTTACGGCTTTTTTTATTTCACCGTTACCAAGAACTCTTAGACCAACGCAAGTCGGATGAATTGTCATAACTTCTTTTAATGTTTCAAAAGAAACTTCTTTAAGTTTTAAAGCATCTAATCTGCCAACATTGATTTGGGCATAATTATCTTTGCCGTAAACCTGAAAACCTTTCAGTTTCGGAAGTCTTCTGTATGCAGGCATTTGTCCGCCTTCAAAACCTCTTTTGCTTGAATTACCGGATCTTTGACCTTCTCCGTTATGACCGCGGCAAGAGGTTTTACCATGTCCTGATGAGCGGCCGCGACCTACTCTTTTGCTTTTAGATGTAGAACCTGCAGCAGGCTTTAAATCTTCTAATGTTATTGTCATATTATTTTCCTTCTTTCCTTTAATTATTTAACTACTTAATTACTTCCAAAAGGTGTGATACTTTGTTTACCATACCCATAATTGTAGCAGTTTCAGCGTGTTCAACAATCTGGTCTTTTTTTGTTAAGCCCAAACCGCGTACAACTGCTCGTTGTTTTTCTGATGAGCCGATTAAACTTTTAACAAGTTTAATTTTTATCATATTTGATTTTTTATTTGCCATTTTTACTTTTCCTTTTTACTTATTTTTACTATTAAGATTCTATATCAGGTTCAGAATGACATAATTATTAATTTAATAATTCAGCCATTGTCAAACCGCGTTTTTTAGCAACTTCGTTGAACGGAGTCAATGCTTTTAATGCGTTGATTGTTGCATTAGCAGCATTAAGCGGTGATTTTGAGCCTAATGATTTTGATAAGATATTTTCAATACCAGCAAGTTCAAGAACTGAACGAACAGCACCGCCTGCGATGATACCTGTACCTGCTGATGCGGGTCTTAACATAACAGCACCTGCTCCTGATTTTCCTGTAATCGGGTGAGGTATTGTTGTTTTGAAAATAGGAACGTTAATCACATTCTTACGTCCGTCTGCTATTGCTTTCTGTATAGCAATGATAACTTCGGATGCTTTTGCACAACCGATACCAACCTGACCTTTTTTGTTGCCGACAATAACGATTGCTCTAAAACTTAATTTCTTACCGCCTTTTACAACCTTTGTTACACGGCTGATTTGAACAACGATTTCTGACCATTCTGATTGCGGTTTTTCTTCCGTTGTTTCAATTTTTTGTTTTCTGCTGCGGCCTTTTCTGCCTCTTGCAGGTTTTTCATCAGTAACTTCAACGGTTTCTTCTGCTTTTACTTCTTCAACAGTTTCAGAAACTTCTGTTTCAGCCACTTTTAATTCTTCATTGTTTTCCATTGATTTTTACCTTTCTTGTAATTAAAGTTTGTGTTATTTTGATTTCGGCTTTTGGATAAGCCCATATTTTTGAATACGCCAAAACATAAGCGGGTTAAGGCTGTTTGGAAATCGTATTCGAACTTTTACTTCTGACAAGTGTAATTTATCATAAACACCCCTTTGTGTCAAGCGCGTTTATCAATTTTTTTGTGATAAAATAATTTAAAAGCGAGGAAAAATCATGGGACAAACATTAGTAGAAAAGATAATATCAAATCATGCAGGAAAAGTCGTTAAAGCGGGTGAACTTGTAATTGCAAGTGTTGATGTATGTGCGGTGCAGGATGGTACAGGTCCTCTGACGGTTCAGGAATTTAAGAAACTCGGGAAAGACAGGTTGAATAATCCGGAACGTACAATTCTGTTTATAGACCACGCATCCCCGAGTCCGAAAAAAGAATTATCTAATATGCACACAACATTGAGAGATTTTGCAAAAGAATACGGTGCGGTATTATCGGAAGTTGGCTCAGGAGTTTGTCACCAGCGATTAGTTGAAACTTTTGTTAACCCAGCAGAAATTCTTGTCGGTGCGGATTCTCACACTTGTACATCCGGTGCTTTAGGGGCTTTTGCAACAGGTATGGGTTCAACTGATGTCGCTGTTGCTATGGCGCTTGGTAAGACATGGTTAAAAGTTCCTCAGACATTTAAAATTGTTGTCAGCGGTAAATTTAATGAGGGTATTTGCTCAAAAGATTTGATGCTTCATTTAATCGGTATGATTGGTGCAGATGGTGCAACATACAAAGCCCTTGAATTTTGCGGGGATACAATTGAAAATATGTGTATGGCAGAACGTTTCACGTTGGCTAATATGGCGGTTGAAGCGGGTGCAAAATGCGGACTGTTTGTCCCCGATGAAAAAACAAAAGAATATTTGACAACCCGTGGCAGAGGGGATAAATACAAAGAAATCAGACCTGATGATGATGCAATTTATGAAAGAATTATTGAAATTGATGCGTCAAAAATTGAACATACTGTGTCTTGTCCTCATACCGTAGATAATACCAAACTTGCAAAAGACCTAAATGATGTGAAAGTTAATCAGGTTTATGTCGGCACTTGTACGAACGGCAGAATTGAAGATATGAGAACTGTTGCAAAAATTCTAAAAGGCAATAAGGTTCATGATGGCGTAAGAATGCTTATTTGTCCGGCATCCCGAGATATATACAAACAGGCTTTAAAAGAAGGCTTGCTTGAAATATTTATAGATGCAAATGCGACAATTCTTCCGCCCGGCTGCGGACCTTGTGTTGGCATACATGCCGGAATTTTGGCAGATGACGAAGTCTGTCTTACAACTCAGAACCGTAATTTTCAGGGGCGTTTGGGTAATACAAAAGGATATATTTACCTTTCATCTCCCTATGTTGCTGCATATTCCGCTTTAAGAGGTTATATTTCAAATAATTAAGAAACTGTTACTTCGTTCAGTTTTTCAACGTATTTAGTTGCGTAAACCGCTCCGACTGCACCGTCTGAGGCTGCGGTTATAACTTGTCTTAATGGAGTTACTCTTACATCTCCGACTGCATATACCCCGTCAATTGATGTTTTCATTGTTTCATCGGTTATTATAAACCCTCTTGAATCTTGTTGAAGTTGTCCGTTAAATCCTTCAACATTCGGGGTAATTCCTATGTATGGAAATATGCCGTTAATTTTGACTTCTGTTATTTCCCCGCTTTTTACGTTTTCTAATATTACCGAATTTACAAGGTTTGTTCCTTTAATTTCCTTTACTACACTGTCCCAGATAAATTCAATTTTTTCGTTTTTAAAGGCACGTTCCTGTATTATTTTATCGGCACGAAGTTCGTTTCTTCTGTGAATTATATAAACCTTTGATGCAAATTTTGTGAGATAAATTGCTTCTTCAACCGCAGAATTTCCGCCACCTGCAACAGCGACAACTTTATCTTTATAGAATGCTCCGTCGCAAACCGCACAATAACTCACCCCTCGGCTTAAAAACTCATCTTCCCCTTTTACTCCGAGTTTCATAGGCTTTGCGCCGGTTGCTATAATGACGCTTTTGGCGAAAAATTCATAGTCTTTTGTCTTGATAATTTTCGGGTTTGAAATAAGATTTATTTCAGTTATTTCCTGCATATCAAATTTTTCAACACCGAATTTATCGGCGTGGTTTTCAAATTTTTCCATAAGTTCATAACCGCTGACTTGGGGATAGGTCGGATAGTTTTCAAGTTCCAGATAGTTTGACGGTTGTCCTCCCATCATACTTTTATCAATAATTGCGGTTTTTAGTGCTCCTCTTGCTGCATAAACTCCGGCAGAAAATCCTGCGGGACCTCCCCCTAAAATTATTGTGTCAAAATCTTTTTGCTCCATTAGTATTCTTTATTCTCCCTTAATTTTTTGTCCCGAAATTCTTTCACCTTTTATTAAATATTTTGCATTGGAAGTTTTCCTGATACTGCCGTCAATTTCTGATTTAGTATCAAGTTTAAGGGTGTCAAATCCCGAAAATGTATCTTCTGTAATTGTGATTTCTACGGTATCTGTCAATATTTGATTTCCGTATTTACCCGTTTTCGAAAACTCAATTGTTTTATCTTCGAAATTTTTTATTGTAATCTCTGCTGATGCTCCCGAAAACGGATTACTTAGTTTTATGACGTCACCGACCTGCAAAATGTTCCACAAATCTACTGTCTTTTCTTTAAAAGATGCAGGAGAGTCAGTTTCAAGTAATTTTGCACTAACCCGCCACGTTCCGAAAAATCCGTCAGGAACTTCTTTTACATAACCCTGTAATGTCTGTTGTTCTGTTTCGGCTGAATATACACCGCAAACAGTCACAAACAAACTCAATATTATAGTAAGTATTATTTTTGTTAAATTTTTCAATTTTACCTGCATATTATTTATACGGCAGAAAAAGTATTCATTCGCTCCTGTAACGTTTGCGCCGAATCTTCATATCCTGCCCTGCCCATTAGTGCGTAAGTATAATTTATTGCCTGTTCAACTCCCGGTTGATTAAACGAATTTATATTGTATAAAGCCCCTGCAATTGCAGTCTGGACTTCTAACATATAAAGCAGCTGTCCTATGTGGTATCCGTCAACCTTCGGTAGGGTTACGGTAACTGTCGGTCTTGAATAATCGGATAATGAAACCTTTGTGGAATCGGCTTCCGCATCCATAAGATTATTCATTGTTTTCCCGCCCAGATAACCAATTCCTGTATACTCAAAAATTTTAGGAATATCAAGTTGTGTGTCAAAATTTTCTACACGGATAAATGTGATAAGTTTGTTATTAGGTCCTTCGTTACAGAGTTGCAGCAATGAGTGCTGGTCAGTTGCTCCGACAGCTTTAACAGGCGTCATTCCGACACAAATATCGTTGTCGTTTATATCTTTGTTTTTACCGAGAGATTCTGCCCATAGTTGACTGAACCAGTCCGAAATATATTTTAATTTTGCGGAATACGGCATTAAAACCGAAAGATTTTTCCCTTTTTGGGTATCCATTAAATAATGAATAAGAGCATTTTGTGCGGCGATATTTTCGTGAATATTTGTATTTTTTAGCGCCAAATCCATATCTTTGATGCCGTTTGTTATTTCATCTATATCTATCCCTACAAGTGCAAGCGGTAACAATCCGACGGCAGAAAATACCGAATATCTGCCTCCGACATCATCAGGAACGACAAAAGTTTTGTATCCTTCCTGTTCTGCAATCTGTCTTAAAACACCTGTTTGTTTGTCTGTTGTTGCCACTATATTTTTACGGTATTCATCTTCTCCCAGTTCCTGTTCAAGTCTTTCTTTTATAACCATAAACTGAGCCATTGTTTCTGCAGTGTCACCCGATTTTGTAATCACATTTACAAGTGTCTTTTTTAAATCAAGGATATCAAGTAATCCGTTTATGGTATCTGGGTCAATGTTATCAAGGAAAAATATTCTCGGATATTTGTTTCGCTGTTCGGGGGAAAGCAAATTCCAGTATGGTTTTAGCAGGGCTTCTGTTATTGCAATAGCACCTAACGCTGAACCGCCTATTCCCAGAACCAAAAGGTTTTCAAATCTTCCCTGAACCATTGAGGCATATTCTTTAACGTACCAGAGGGTTTCCTCGTTGTACCCGAGATTCATCCACTGTAACCATTGTCCCGGCTTGTCTTTTCTCTGGTTTAAATCTGAAATAATATTTTTAATCAACTCTTTGTAGTTTTCAAATTCATAGTTGATATTTAAACCGTTTTCGCATCCGATAATTTTTTCGTCAGCATTTCGCCAGTCGTATTTAATCATGTATAAATTATGCCCTTATATTGTCGTGTATTTTTATTTTACTAAAAAAATGTCAGATTTCAATAATTATATTTTGCATAAGAAAAGTTCCGCATTGCGGAACTTTTTGTTAAAGTATGAAATATTATAATTTTGGATTATGCGCTCTGATTAAATTTGAAGTTTCTTTCAATGTTTTTGCTTATGACACCTTTGATTACATCATATTCTGTCTGTAATGCGTTGTGTTCGGTATCAATATTTTTGAGTTCCAAATCATAGAAACTGTCTTTTGTTTTAATATCGTTCATTGCTCTGTTGTATTCTGCTTCTGCTCTTGCCACAGCGGCATCATCGGTTTCTTCCGTAATTCTTGTACAATTTTTGTAGTCAATAGCGTTCCAAACAAAGGATGAATCAACCTGTTCCATAAATACCGTGCCGCTTTCCAATGCGTATTCAATCCATTCTTTTGAATTTGCAAGTCCGTCTTCTAAAACTTTGTATCCCTGCTGCATTCTTTTGAACAAATTAGTGTACCATTGCGCTTTTGCATCGGCATTTTCCTGATTATGTTCTTTGTCATCTTCGTCAACCCATGCATATTTGGGTGTGCCGTATTCGTCAATTAAATCCTCAACCAGAAAATGTTTGATTACAGTTTCAAAACTTTCACTGGGGGTACGTCCGGATTGTTTCATATATTGAAGAACAAAATCAACGTCTTTTAAGTTATTTGCCGTTAACAAGCGAACATCATCAGTACCGTCAGGATTTTTTATTATGTTACCATCCGCATCACGCATTTCTACGTATGTTGAACCTGCTAATATCTCATCTGCAACATCTTTCCAAGCATCACCGAAGATACATTGCAGTAATTTGTTTTCTTTTTCTGTATAGTCAATGATGATTTTTGAGACATCTCCGTTAACATCCAAGAAAAACTTATTAGAATCGTTAAGTACTGCTTTTACATATTTTTCGGAATTTACACTATTAATTATACTTTCAATAATCTGTGTCGTTTTTTCCTTTAATATTTTTTCCAAGGTATCAGTATCATTAATATATCTTGTACAATATGCTTTTGGTTCACCGTTCTCCATCTCAACGGAATATTTATATCTTGTTTCTTTTCCGGAGGTTTTGTCTTTCTCAATATAAGATAGTGAATTGATAAGGTCTATATAATTATTTTTCTCACCGGGATCGGTAAAGACAAATTCTGTTTCACTGTCTTCAACGTGGTCTTTGAGTTTTTCATAACTTTTAATTTTGGCTTTACCATTGGCATCAACTGTTATTTCAACTTCTCCGCCATCAAGACTATATGTTTTTGTTCCGTCTTCTTCTTCAACAGGACCGGTCAGGGCGCAATTTTCTTTATATGATACCCCGTTTGCAGCGGAATATGATAAACCGTTAATCGATTTTATGCCGTCTTTTGCCGCTTCCGAATATATATATCCGTTGTTATTCAGCTTATTAAGGTTATATCTGTTGTTATTATTTAAAAATGCATTCTTAAATAACTGAAGCATTCCGTTAAGACCTAATGATTGGTTCATTTCCGCAAGTTCATATCCGTTGTCTACATTAATCGGATTTACGTTGAATGTATAAGATCTTGTTTGTCCGGTGTCAGCATCAGTATATGTGCCGCCGTTTGTCATTACATATTCTTTCATAAGAAGTGAGGCTGCTGCATCTAAGTCGCTGGAAGCTCTTTCAAATTCAGTGAAAGTTTTCAAATAAGTTTCAACTTCAATAGATGATTCATAACTTCCGTATTCTTCGTAAAATTTCTTTAATGTTACTCCGTCCAAATCATCCCAAGGACTTGGGTAGGCCAGGTTTTGAACATGGTTTTTGTCAAATCTGTCAAAGTATGTTGTATCATACACAAGACCGTGTTCTTTTAAGTAACCGTCAAGATTATTCTTATTTCTGTCAAAGATTATTGCTTCCGCTTCACTTACCAAAAGTTGGTTTGCTGCGTTTACAAGACCGTACTGAGTATTATACGGTCCGTAAGTTGTCATTGCTTTGTAGGTTAAAGCTTGATTTACCATGGCGCCTGTCGCATCATAGTTGGTGAATTTGTATGTAGCATTATTCAAAGCACGTACGTAATCATCACTTGCCTGAGCACTTTGAGTTGCCAAACGCATTTTTGCGTTATTAATGGTTTGAGAGCGCAACTCATTGTCAGCTAAACGAGCTGTGATAGTTAGTAATCTGGCTTGTGATGCTGCCATTCCCATTTTTCGCTTTATCCTTTCGTATCCTTAGAACTTTTCTTATTCTGTATATCGGCTTTTTTTGTTGAAACTTTAGGATATTTGCGATTTTTGTTAAGAATTTGTTACAATTAATATTCTTGCACAGAAAACCAAACTTAAAATTTTTATATAATGTTATTTGAGTTTTTTCAGAGACGATATGTAGTTATTGTTCACGACATCCCCTTCAACTCGGGTGAGGTATATTTGGCAATCCTTTTCGTTCGCATCAATCGGAGGAAGTTCCGCTAATTCTATAGCATAATAATTCGCATCGTTTCTGCTGTTTATTGGTAATCTTTTGGCAAGAGAGTTAAGTGATAAT
>CAMHMW010000040.1 GCA_946186335.1 uncultured Candidatus Melainabacteria bacterium | reverse complement strand
AAAAAAGATTGACGGAGAAATAGTTTCAGCAGATTCACGACTTGTTTATAAAGGTTTTGACATAGGAACAGCAAAACCGACAGTAAATGAGCGTGATGGGGTTCAGCATTATATGATAGATATTGTAGAACCGGAATTTGAATATTCTGTTGCTCTATATAAATCAGAGGCTGAAAAAATTATAGACGACATACTAAAACGTGGTAAAACTCCTATTATTGTCGGAGGAACAGGTTTATATATTGATACTTTACTGAGGAATTTTGATATTCCAAAGATTGCGCCTGATAAGAAGCTCAGAGTACGTTTAAATAAACTTGATACGGAGGAATTGTACAAAGAACTAGATAAACTTGATAAAAATGCGAGAAACCTTATAAATACTAACGACAGACGAAAAATTATCCGTGCAATTGAAATAATTAAAACTACAAATACCACCCTTGCAGATTCAAGAGGTATCGGCAAAACCAAATATAATACGGAGTGGATAGGAAAAAATTTCGACAGAAAAACATTATATGAACGAATTGATAAGCGGGTTGATGTTATGATAGAGTCAGGACTTGTTGATGAAACAAAATCTTTACTGAATAAGCACGGTTATATTCCTAATTTGACAGGTACAATCGGTTACCGCGAAATAATTTCATACCTAAACGGGGAGAACACCTTAGAAGAAGCAAAAGAAATTCTAAAACAAAATACACGCAGATATGCCAAACGTCAGTTAACATGGTTCAGACGCAATGAGGATATTCAATGGGACGTATATCCTGAAAAATTACACAGGTAACTTCACAACGGCCTTTTTAACCCTTATTGGAGTATTTTCTGATTCTATCTGAGGGGCATGAGCTTCGTGCGGAAATATCAGCATAAAATTAGAACAATCTAACTTTACAAAATCGGCAGTCTTGTAATCTATAAGTTCGTCAAAAAAACCTATATCTTTTTCTTCATTAAACGGCTGAGGTTTTGTTATATCATTTACAGGTTTATAATATATCTTTTCTTCCCCTGACAGGAGCAGTTGAATATCAATAAATTTTTTGTGATATTCGTATTTTGCCGAGAAAACCGATTTTGTAGAATATGTTTCAATATTAACATAAGTCTTTTCATCAAGTTCATAGCGCACGCAAGGGGTTTCAGATGTTAAATTTATAATGAAATCAGCGACTTTTTCTGGAATATTTTTATATAATCTAATATTTTCTATCTTGTCTGTTATCATAATTATTGCAATTCCTGCATAGCCCTTTCATATTCATCCTTTTTGGGTGCTGTACCGTGCCAGCCGGCATTGTTTTCCATAAAGGATACCCCTTTACCTTTAATCGTATTTGCAATAATTACAACGGGGGTTTCAGATGTTTTTGCTTTTTCTATTGCATCATAAATCTGATTATAGTCATGACCGTCAATTTCAATAACATCAAGGTTAAACGCCCTAATCTTATCGGACAGACTGTCTAGTGACATAATATCTTCCGTACAGCCGTCTATTTGCAATCTGTTACGGTCAATAATCGTAATTAAATTGTTCAGTTTGCGATGTGCAACCTGCATAAAACCTTCCCAGATATTGCCTTCCTGTAACTCCCCATCCCCAAGAAGAACAAATACATGAGCGGGGTTTTTGTCAATCTTTAATGCAATTGCTATGCCGCTTGCCATAGATAAACCCTGACCAAGTGAACCAGTTGCAACTTCAACTCCCGGAGTCCAAAGTGACGGGTGACCCTGCAGCCTTGAACCCAGCGCTCTGAAAGTTTTCAATTCATCTTTTTCAAAAAAACCTAACTGTGCAAGAACAGAATAATATATCGGCGAAACATGCCCTTTTGAAAGAACAAACCTGTCACGATATTTATAATTTTCATCCGACTTTGAAAGCGAATGTTTCATGCATTTATGAAACAGTACAGTCATAATATCACAGGATGACAATGAACCACCGATATGTCCTGATTTTGCCGTATAAACCATCTCAATTATGTTTCTGCGGTTTTCTAAACTTAATTTTTCAAGTTCTTTTAATTCTTCATTTGTTAACATTATTTATTAAACAACCTTTCTCTCAAAACTTTAAAAACAAACAACGGTAATGTCGGAAATATTCTCTTAAACCTTTGAGGCTCTTTTACTGTCCTGTAAAGCCACTCTAAGCCAAGTTTTTGATATATTTTCGGAGCTCTTGTAACGACACCTGACCAGACATCGAAACTTCCGCCTAAACCTATCATAACAGATTTTTGTAATTTTTGCTTTAATTTATTAATAAAAATTTCCTGTTTTGGAGAACCAAGAGCAACCAAAACTAAATCAGGCTGGGCAGATGAGAGTGTTTCAATAATTTCTTCATCATCTTCAAAATAACCGTCATGTGAATAAACGACATTTAATGCTGGAAATTCTGATTTCAGATTTTCTATTGCTTTACCGACAATTTCAGGTTTTG
This sequence comes from uncultured Candidatus Melainabacteria bacterium, assembly GCA_946186335.1. GTDB lineage: Bacteria > Cyanobacteriota > Vampirovibrionia > Gastranaerophilales > Gastranaerophilaceae > Zag111. The sequence continues at coordinate 10,640 of CAMHMW010000040.1, read as the reverse complement.
CACCGACAAAGGCAACTGTTTTATTCTGTTCGGAGAATTTTTCAACAAGAGCCTTGCCAAGTTCAATTCCTGGAATTCTTTTAACATTATGACCAAGCAACTTTAAACCGATTTCAACTCCGATACCATCTGGCACAACGAGTTCCGCATTTGAAATAATGTTTGAAAAATCAGAATTTTTATGCGCAGCATCAATCATCTCGGGATTAATTGTAACAATTTGTCCGCAATTGTTAACGGCATAATCTAAAGCCTCGTCAAAAGTAAAACTGTCAACACCAAATCCTTGAATATTTACCAATTGTCTGTCTTTTTTCATACCGAAATTATACCATATTCGGAATAATTATGCTATAATTTTGATATGAAAAAGTTTTTAATGGTTATATTTATTATGTTTATGTGTACGGTTTGCAGATGTCATGCCGTTCAGTTTGATGTAATTGCACTTCCTGCTGATATATTCAGCGTTTGCGATAACTATTTTTGCTATCCCGAACCGTCAGAAATTGCTACAAATTACATTATTCAGAATTTAAAAACATATAATTCAATAAATATACCCTATCTTAACGAAGTGCGGACAAAACTTGAGGCTAACCCTCAACTGAAATCGGCAACAGCAAGCATGCTGGAGCAATTTAAAAATACGGACAAAGTTGATTTTGACACCCTTAACCAGTTATCAAAAGAATTTAATGTAAAATCAATTATTTTGGTTTCTGCATATTCAGTAAATGACAAAAACAAGGCAAAACGTAATTTGTGGGAAGTGCTGGAAATATCAAGTGCTTTTAAAATAAGTTACCCGTTCTCACTTGTTACAAATGTTGTGCTGACCGATACGGTTAATGATGTTATTATGTGGAGTTCAAAATATAATAAGACCGTATCTGATTCAAACGGGTATTTCTGTGCGGCAAATCAAACTCAGGCAGCATCACAACTTGAAAAAATTAAACTTTATTACAAATCAAACATAGCACAAAACGCAAGCCAAAATATTTATTTGAGATTTTTCCCGAGTGATGTTAGAACATTTAAGGTACAAAAGAATGATAATGATGGTGAAAAACCGCATTTTGTACCGAACGCATTAGAGCATCTTATATCTCCTCAGGCTAAAATGGAACTGGAAGAAGGTAATCCCTCTATTGACTCATTAAACGCTGAACCTGAGGATTTAATGTTCACTCTTTAAAGAGGTATTTTAAATTGTGAATATCACAGGTATTATTCTGAATTTTATAGATTGATTTATCTATGCGTTTTACACTATCAATTAAATCTATGTATGCAACAGTTAATAATATAGCAAGAACAATTACAAAATATCGGTTAAACATAATTTAATCTTATAATTAAAAATCTAAAATTTATCCGACAAAATAGTTATCTTTAAACAATAAATATAAATAAAAAAGACCAAACAAAGTGGTCATTATTATTTGCCGGTGGTCGGGGTCGAACCGACACGAGGGGTGAACCTCACCAGATTTTGAGTCTGGCACGTCTACCAATTCCATCACACCGGCATATTCAATTGTCACAAGTTAATAATATCAAAAAAATATTATTTTTCAAGAACTTTTTTAAATAATATAATCCGCCTGTATTTATACTCATGACTAATTAAATTTCCGAGAAAATTTTATAAAAAGTTTATATGAAAAAACTTATTTACATATTAACAATTATTAATCTGTTTACAAACCTTAGTTATGCTACAACATTCACAGGAGGTGTAACAAAAGTCGGGCAGCAGGAAAGCAATCGTGTTATCGACTCTCAGACGAAACAAGGGGTTGAATTTGCAAAAGTTACCATACCGCAAAGAAATTTCAGAGCATACACTGACGCCAACGGCAACTTTGAACTTCCCAGAATACAGATTTCTCAGCCAACAGTATTAAATGTTGAAAAAGAGGGTTACAGACCGTTTTCTCTGACAATCAATAATAATTCAAGTCTGTCTAATCCTATGAAAATTGAAATTGCAAAAAGCGAAGCTCTTGATGTTAAAATTGAAGACGAATTATTACATCTGGGGGATAACAGTTATTCAAAAAATTCAGCAAACGCATCAGACTTTAAGTTAAAATCAATTGGGCCTTATTATTCTAAGGATTTTATTATGAGTTCAGACACAAAACACAGCACAAATTATCTTGTAATAGGTTCTATTGTTGGGCTTGATACAAAACTTGCGAAATCTATGGGGCAAAACAACATAAAAACAGCATATTCAAGTCCCGCTGAGGTGTATTTTAACGGGAATTTGATTGGTGAGTTAAAAATTAACGGTGACGGACAACGAATAAAAATTCCTCAAAATCTTATTCATCCCAATTCAAAAAATCAGATAACTATTAAAACGGGGCAAAACCTTATGCCAAGCGACCATATTGACTATGATGACATCGAAATTATGAATCTTTCAATTTTAAGCGAATAAAAAGACGGGATTAAACCCGCCTTTTATTTTATAAAACTTACTGATTATCTTTTTAAGAAATCAGGAATTTCTATGTTTGTAAAACTGTTATTTGATAAAACAGATTTAGTTTGAGTATTAAATGCACCGGAGAAGAAATCAGATGCCTGCATTTGCGGCAAATCATCAGATTTTGTGTTGTTAATTGAAGAAGATGATGAACCAAACAATGAAAGTGATGAATTATTTTTCAGTTCAATACCTGTTGCAATAACAGTAATCTGAATTTCGCCTTTAATTGCTTCATTAACGGCTGTACCAACAATAACGGTAGCATCATCAAGAACAGCATCGTGAATAATGGAAGCAGCATCACTGATTTCGTGAATACCCATATCAGAACCGCCTGTGATATTAATGATAACACCTGATGCACCATTTATAGAAGATTCTAATAACTGAGAACTGATGGCTTCTTGTGCCGCCTTTATAGCTCTGCCTTCGCCTGATGCTCTGCCGATACCCATTAATGCGGTACCTGAACCCTGCATAACAGCCTTAACATCTGCAAAGTCAACATTCATAATTCCGGGTATTGTAATTATATCGGTAATACCGGTAACACCGCGGATAAGAACTTCATCAGCAAGAGCAAAAGCCTGTTCCATTGTAACCTGTCTGTCAGCAACCTGAATCAGTTTATCGTTTGGAACAACGATAACGGCATCAACAGAATCTTTTAATTTTTCAAGACCTGATGCTGCATTTTTTGTTCTAACCGTACCTTCAAAAGTAAACGGCTTTGTAACAACAGCAATTGTCAAAACACCCATTTGTTTAGCAATTTTTGCAACAATCGGAGCGGCACCTGTTCCTGTTCCGCCGCCCATACCTGCGGTAATAAATACCATATCAGCGCCTTCAATTGCCTGTGTTATCTCCTGTTGTGCTTCTTCTGCCGCTTTTTCACCTACCAGGGGATCACCGCCGGCACCAAGACCTCTTGTTGATGATGCTCCAAGCTGAACACAATTTTTGGTTTTTGCCTTTAATAATACCTGTAAATCCGTGTTCATCATCCAGAAATCAACACCGGAAAGTCCTGCTTCAATCATTCTGTCAACAGCATTTCCACCGCCGCCGCCGACACCTATAACTTTTATGTTAGTAGGATTAGCTCCCAATCTTGATGTTCTGTCAACTGATGTATCATCTTGCCTTGAAAAGATGTCTGATACGATATTTTCCACGTTTGTTACCTCTTAAACTAAAATACACTTTCCTAAAACTATAACTACATAATATTTTAAATACAAAAAAAGTACAATAAATTTACATGAATTATGAACAAATTTTACATTTTAGCGGGAGAAATACCCCACTGAAGTTTGTTTCTCAGAACTGAATAAAAATCATTTTCTTTTAATAGTGATAAATTAGCATATCTTTCATACTTTTCAACCAGCAGTGAATTTTCGAGATTAAAAACGATTTGTCCGTCAGCCGCAACAGTGTATTCACTGTTTTTTGCCGGTATAATTTTAATTTTATCATTTGATGAAACAACAATCGGTCTTGCCGAAAAAGTATGCGGACATATCGGAACAATTGCAATAGCCTCAATATCAGGCGAGAGTATTGCTCCTCCTGCCGCCATAGAATATGCCGTAGAACCTGTCGGTGTTGAAACAATAATTCCGTCAGCAAGATATTCACAAACAAATTTATCATTAATTTCAAGCGAAAAACGAGAAGTTCTGCCGGTTGTTGCACCTTTAATAACAAAATCATTTAAAGCCGTATATTTCCCTGCTTTAAGCATCATTCTCCGTTCGGTTTTATAATCACCGTCAATAATTTTTCTGACAGAATTTTCAAGATTATCTGGTGAAGTCTGGGATAAAAAACCGAGTCGTCCGAGATTTACCCCAAATATCGGAGTATTATACTCCGCATAAAATCTTGCCGCCTTTAAAATAGTACCGTCACCGCCTATTACAAATACCATATCGGTTACCGGCCGGAGACTTTCAATATCAATAACTTCATATTCAATGGAAAATTCATCACATATTTTGGTTAAATATGTCATAACTTCTTTTGAATTTTCCATCACGGTGTTGTAGCAAATTGAAATTTTCATACATTCAGTTTATACCAAATATCCGAAAAATGTAATATTATATTTTTGATGAGTGATAAAAAATATTATGTTTATTTGCTATTGACCGAAAAAGACACGCTGTATTGCGGGTTTACAGATGATGTGCAGAAAAGATTTCAACAACACATTGACGGAAAAGGGGCAAAATACACAAAATCACACAAACCCGTTAAAATTGTATGGGAAAAAGAATTTGACAATAAATCAGATGCTCTTAAAGAAGAATATCGGATAAAACATAAACTTACGAGAAAACAAAAACTTGAACTTGTAAACGGTTAAATTTCTTCACTGCTATCTTCATCCGCATCCTGAACACCGGTTTCATCTTCCGTATTTTCTTCTGTTTCAGGTTCCTGAGCCTTTGATGATAAGCCTGAATCTTCATATAATTTATCAAGTTTATTATCAATTTTGTCAAGTTTTTTCTGTTCTTTATCTATTTTCTTCTGAATCTTTTCAATATCTTTTTTACGCTGCTCCTGAAGATATTTTTCGTAGGCTTCCTGCAATTCAATACCCTCATTTGCACCGGTTAATGAACGTAATTTATTCAAATCTCTTTTATCATCCTTATAATTATCGTTAAGTTCACGAACAGCGGCTTTATACTCATTATTAATAGTTTTAATGACCTCTTTTTCTTCTTTTTTGTACTGCTTATTCATATATTTTGTTTGCCGTTTGTCCATTTTTTCCTGAATTTTTACGCTTGTATATTCTTCAACACCGTCTTTTACGGTCTTAAAACCGTTACTACTGACTTCCGGAATAAAATCCTTATCAAATGAAACAACCTGAGAACGTGTACCCTTTGAATCAATACTCCATGTTCCCAAAAATACGGGCTTAACTCCGGTAAACGCAAAACCCTGTACAATTACATTGTTCGGGTTGTTTTTGTCAAATCCGAGCGGATATATATCCCACCTGTTGTTGTCCAAATCCAAATCCATATACTCTTTCCAGAAATATACAATTGCATCACGAACAGGGGTTAAATCGTAATCCGTCTTTAACTCAAAATCGTAAACATAAGGAATAGTCTGCCAAATACCATCCTCGCTGCTCCCTATTTTTTCTTTAAGCAAAATCTTTGTACCATCGGGGTTAAAATCAACCGGAGTAATGGTTCTGAATGCGGCAAAATTATCAATAAGTTTATCCGTTGACAAAATCGGTGCAGGTTCTCTTTTTGCGGCATTTGCTTTTAAAATCTTATTCAGGTTTGTATCCCCTTCTTCCAGCGGTATAACAAAAACATCCGCAGCAACCGATGCACTATCGGAATAATAGTAAATAGCGGGATAAACCATTTTTGTATAATCAGGCGAAACAACACCCTGTGCATTTATCTGACGAACGGTATAAATCTTCTTACCCAAACGCAATTCAGGACTTCCGGGAGGGTCATTATAGCGCACAATAGTGTATAGAGGGTGTGGTATATACTTAAAATCAGACGGAGCCTCTATCTTTGGCTTTACATAATCAATTGTTGATTTATCCTTGTACTCAGACATCTGTTCATATTCATCAACCGTCATATAACCTGACGGGTGAAGTTCTAAAATCTTTTTGTCACGTTTATATGCTTCATCATCTTTCAGAACATCACGAATATATTTTAATTCCTCCTGACGTTTATCCTTAGCAAAAGCCTTTGAACCTGATGTAAAAGGTTTTATACAAGCAGCTAATATAAGCAGTAATATTAATAACTTTTTATTCATCATATAATACCAATTATAATGAGTTTTTAAAATTTGTCACGCAAGGACTAAACCAAACCGTCTTTCATTGCAGTTGCAACGGCTTTTGAACGTGTTTTAACATAAAGTTTTTGCAAAATATTATGTACATGTGTTTTTGTAGTTGCAATTGTAATAACCAGTTTTTTAGATATCTGCGGATTTTTTAGTCCCTCAACCAAAAGCGCCAAAACTTCCATTTCACGTTCTGTTAAGCCATACAAATTTTTACCTTTTTGGTAATTAATTCCGGTAGTTTTATCTTGCGGTTCGCTGTGTTTTCTGATATTAGAAAGGACAACACGTGCAATTGCGGGATCAAGCCATCCAACACCCTCACTAACAGCTTTAATTGCCGAAATCGTTTGCTCGGATGTTGCACCTTTTGTGATATATCCGTCAGCACCTGCCGCAAATGAATCAAGAATATCATCCTCATTATCTCTTGATGTATTCATCAACACTTTAATTTCAGGCATTGCATTTTTAATTTTGCGGGTTGCCTCAATTCCGTCAACAGTCGGAAGCCCAATATCCATAATAACCAAATCAGGCTTTAAATTCATCGCCTGTTCGATACCTTCCAACCCGTCGGCTGATGTACCCACCACATCAATTGCATCATTATTAGACAGGGCAAATGATAACCCCATTCTTGTCATATCATGATCTTCTACTATCGTTACACGTATTCTTTCCTTAACCATTTAACTCACCCTTGATTTTGCCACCACATCAGTCAGCAAAAATGAAAATTCACTACCCTTATTCACTTTACTTTCAACCCAAATCTTTCCGCCATGTGCTTCAACAATCTGTCTTGAAAGATATAAACCTAAACCCGTTCCCGTTGAACGTTTTTTGCTTGTCCCCTGCGAAAATCTTTTGAATAAATGCGGAATATCTTCCTTTGGAATTCCGTTACCGTTATCGGAAACAGAGAATATAACATCTCCTGACTGCGATTTTACATGAATATCTATCGTTCCGCCTTTATTTGTATAATTCAGGGCATTACCGCATAAATTTGTTATAACACGCTTAATTTCAGCCCTGTCAGCATCTATTAACAGTTCATCATCAATTCCGCAATCAAGATTAAATTCAATATCTTTTTTCTTTGAAAGCGGTTCAAGTTCGTCATAACACTGTTTTACCAAATCTTTCAAATTAAAAACAGTCTTACACAGCGATAATTTACCGCTTTCAAATCTGTAAACCTCCAACAACGCATTAACTAAGCCGAGTAAATCCTCATTACTTTGGAGCATAGTTGATAACAAAACTTTTTGCTGCTCGGTAATTTCTCCCAAGGAGCCGTCAAGGAAGAATTTTAGCGTCTGAATTGCCGCAAGAATAGGGGTTCTCAAGTCGTGAGTAAGAGTTGCAATGAAATCATCCCTCAGACGTTCGGTTTCCTTTTGTACGCTGAAATTTCGTATTACCCCGACATATCTTTCTTCATCCGAATACTCATTTGACAAGGATGCAAAGTTGATTTCAACGGGAATCGCAGCTTCTGTCAAGAAGTTTCTGATATATAAATCTCTCAGCAGAAATTCCGAGTTATCACAAGAAAGACCCAATATTGTTGTATTTACGCCTGATTTAGGCGCTTTATTAAATTCGGGATTATCTGTATATGCAATTTCCTGAATTTTCATCGTTTTTAATGTATCTGCCGAAAGTCCCGTCATGTTTTCACAGGCGGGGTTTACTTGTTCTATATTTCCTTTCGTATCAATAATTATGATACCGTCAGCACAATAATTAAATATTGCCGAAAGTTTTAAATTAGCGAGTTTTAATTCTTTTGTACGTTCTGCGACAAGTTCTTCAAGTTTTTCCGAATACTCGGTTAATTTTGCTTTTGCATCTTCCAGTTGGGCAATTTTTTCCCTCAAATTTGCAAGAAGATGGCTCCTTTCAATACCGTTTTTAATGTTCATCATAAAATCAACATCATCCCACGGCTTTTCAATGTACTTATAAACCCCGATTTCATTGATTGTCTTTATGGCATTTTCCTTATCCGCATAGGCTGTTAAAACAATCATACTTGTTTCGGGGTATAACTTTTTAGCCTCACGCAAAAATTCAAGCCCGTTCATCTCGGGCATAAGAAAATCAGAAATAATCAAATCGGGAGAATTACCGTCTTTTAAGTATTCTAAGGCTTCTTTCGGGTTATTATAAACAACAAAATCCTTTATGCCTTCAACCTTCATAAGCATTGAAAAAGTTGAAGTCAACAATTTGTCATCATCAACGTATAATATCTTCCCTAAATCCATAACTATATATTACTTCAAGTTTCGTTCAGGGACAAATTGTTTACAAAATCGCAATAATTCAACTTTTTTAAATAACAGGGCAAATATATGCCCTGTGTTTATCAGTATTCGGGTCTTTCGTATTCTCTTGACCCAAGTTCTCTGTCAATGAGGTAAAGCGCGGATTTTTCTTCACCAAATGCTTTAAGTTTTGATATAATACGTGAAACCATAGCTTCTTCTTCAATTTGTTCGCTTAAATACCAGTCAATGAAATTCCTTGTCGCCAAATCACAATCAGACTCTGACATATTTGCGACACTGTCAATAGCAGATGTAATTGAGCGTTCGTGATTATAAATCTGCTCAAAGACACTTATCGGGTTTGTCATTTCAAATTTTGGAGTTTCAAGCTGAACCAAATGAACCTGCGAATTTCTGTTCAAAATATACTCAAATAAAATCATTCCATGGTCAATTTCCTCCTTAGACTGAATTTTAGCCCACTCAGAAAAGCCGTAAAGACCAATTTGAGCAAAATAAGCAGACATTGACAAATACAAATATGCGGAATAAAATTCCTTGTTAATTTGTTCATTAAGCACATTTTTAATTTTTTCACTAATCATATTTTCTCCTTTCGGAATAAATATAAGAATATTTTTCAAAAAAAATAATTCGCCGACTAGAGAAATATACATTTTGCAACAAATTACCTGACAGGGGGTTTATATAAGAATTTTTATGCTACAATAATTATACCGTACTCCATGGGGTGTTGCGAGCCCTTGACCCGAAGCTTATGCGGGGTGCAGAGCCTGTTGTGAGGGCTTTATGAGTAAGCGGAAATTTAATATAATCGTTGATGTCAAAGAATATGGCGGCGTAAACTTTCGAACCTTGTCAGGGGGGAAACTCAGCAGCAATAAGATTGATTTTGCGGGTGTTGTATTTTTTGAAGTAGAAAGTATTGAAGGACGGTTTATTTATAAATTTCGATAGACAGTGGTACGGTTTTTATTTTGTTTAGGAGAATTTATATTATGGCAGAGCGTTTAGATTTTTACAGATGTGAATTGTGCGGTACAATTATTCAGGTTATGCACAGAGGGGACGGTGAACTTGTTTGCTGCGGACATCCTATGACATATTTACAGGCACACACTCCTGACGAAGAAAAAAGGGAAAAACATGTTCCCGTAGTTATGGATAACAAAATTCAGGTCGGCTTAGAACTTCACCCAATGATGAGCGAACACCATATTGATTTTATAGAAAGTGTTTCAGATGATAGAAAACGTGTTGAAATTAAATTTCTTGAAGTAACAGACAGTCCTGATATGGAAATTTCAGAGCGCACAAAACCGTCAGAAATGTATGAATACTGTAATCTTCACGGATTATGGAAAGGTACTAACTAAACGTTTTAAACGAACGTTCAATATTTTTTGAAATTTCTCCGCGGATAGCGTCAATTTGTGTTTGTAATGCGTTGTGTTCGGAATCAAGTTTGTTGATTTCTAACTGATAACGTTTGTCTTTTGTTTCTATTTCTTTTATTTTTTCTTCATAAGCGACTTCTGCTCTTGATATTGCAACCTCATCAACTTCCTCTGTCAGTTCTGATGCATCTGTGTAAATTATATCTTTCCAGTTATATTTAAACTGTGTATTAACATTGTCATTATTTACTCTTTGTAATGTGACTATTCCCTGCGAAAGCGCATCGTGTAACCATGTTGTACTTGATGCAAGATTCGGGTCTAATACCTGATACGCATCGGAAAAATCGTTCTTTGCAACATCCAGAGCTTCTAAGATATACTTGCGATAATAGTCCATATTATCTTCAAAGCCTTCTTTGGTTTGAATTCTGTCTGGTTCGTCCTGTCCGTTCATTCTGTACCACAAGTTTGTGTACCACTGTGCTTTTTCAAGGTCATTTATTTCAATTTCCCAGTTTTGTACAGTATAAGGTACTTCAACTATTTCTGTTATATATTCGGGAGTATCGGGTT
>CAMHMW010000039.1 GCA_946186335.1 uncultured Candidatus Melainabacteria bacterium | reverse complement strand
TTGTTCATACAAAGCCTTCTCACCAATTGCTTCCAGCTCATTTGAAACAATTTTGTCGGGAAATTCAAGCGACAGGGTATTGTAATACTCCTTGAAAAATGTTGCAAAAAATTCGGTCTTATCCTCATCCTCAACTTCATAGACAAAATCTTTTTTATCTATCAGGCGTCCTTCTCTTATCATCATAATTACGACAGCCAAAATACCATCCTCATGCAAAAGTGATATAACATCTTCGTTTAATTTGGTATTTTCATAAACAACCTTTTGTTTTTCGAGAGTTTTTTTAAGGTCAAGATAACTGTCACGAAGTCTTGCCGCCTTTTCAAATTGTTCGGAATCAGAATATTTCTGAATTTGAGCCATTAATTGCTTTAACAGTTCCGACTGTTTGCCCGATAAAAATAATTCCGCCTGATGAACAATTGCTTTATATTCTTCACTTGTTACCATATTCTGACAGGGCGCAAGACATTTTCCTATGTGATAATAAAGGCAGGGGCGTGATTTGAATTTCGGAGTTTTACATTGTTTCAGCGGGAAAATCTTTTTTAAAAAATCCAGTGTTGAATGCATCGCCCGAATATCGGTATAAGGACCGTAATAACGACCTTTTTCCGGATTCATATTCCTTTTTCTGACAATTGAAATTCTCGGAAAATCCTCATTTGTAACCAAAAAATACGGATATTTTTTATCATCTTTTAATAAAATATTATAACGGGGTTTGTGTTTTTTAATCAGGTGACTTTCAAGAATTAAAGCCTCAACCTCGGTATTTGTGATTATATATTCAAGATGGTCAATCTGAGAAACCAAAACGTTAACTTTAACACTATCGTGATGTTTGCGGTTAAAATATGACATCACACGGCGCTTTAAAATTTTTGCCTTGCCGACATAAATTATCTCATTAGCGGAGTTATAATAAATATAACACCCCGGCAGAGACGGCAAAAGTTTAAGAGATTCTTTCAGTTTCTCGTTCATAAAATTATTATAACATATTTTTAAATTATATTATCATTACGAAAATTCGCACAAAATTTACTACAAACCACTAAATGACCGGACTTTTATGCTATTTTAGTATTAAAACTTTAACAAAATCTTCAATGTATCTTTTTCTTTATTTTTTTCAAAACCTTCGATAGCATCATCCACCGAATACACTGCCGAAATAAGCGGAGAAAAGTCAACTTTTCCTGATTTCAAAAGTCTTAATGCCGGCGGGAATTGTCCGCAGCGGGAACCCAAAACGGTTATTTCATCAATAACTATCGGGGCAAGATTTAATTCTTTTCCCGTTGCAACCGTACTTTTCAAAACTAATACTCCTCTCGGTCTTGTAAGAGCGAGTGAAGTTTCAAACCCTGAAACAGAACCCGTTGCCTCAACCACAACATCATATTTTTTCTCTATCGGAAAATTCTGTAATAATGCAGTTTTTACCCCTTGCGCCTTTGCTATATCCAGTTTATTTTGGTGTTTCCCGACCAGAGTTACATCAAGATTTTGGGCATTCAAAGCAAGAGCCGTTATAAGTCCAAGTTTACCATCTCCGAGAACAACAACTTTTTCAAACGGTTTTATATGGTGCTGTTCTGTGATTTCCAAAGCGGCAGCAAGCGGTTCAACAAACACCGCCTGATTATCGGGTACATTTTCCGGAACTTCAAACAAGGTTTCCAAAGGCATTGTAAAATATTGAGCAAATACCCCGTCTTTACGCCAAATACCAAGAGTATGCCTATCAGGACAATGACGGTATAATTTTTGCGCACACCACGGACATTCCGGTTTCTTGCAACCGTAACTGATTTCCGGAACAACCCTTTTTCCCAGCAATGATTTATCCTCGTCATTTATTTCTTCAACTACTCCGACAGCCTCATGCCCTAATACTCCAACATAACCCATATAACCTTTTGTAATTTCATAATCAGTATTACAAATTCCTGCAAGAGTAACTCTCACAAGTGCTTCCCCTTTTTGCGGAACGGGTTTTTCGTAATCGGTTACGAGTTTAAGTTGATTATCTTTATCAAATACTACAGCTTTCATTTATTTCTCCTTATTTTGCCGGATTATTATATCCGACCTGTATTATTAATCCTGCAAATCTTTCCACTGTTCTGATGTGTTTTTGAGAATTTTTTGAGTATCCCCTTTATCAAGCAATATCTCCTGAACTGCGGAATTAATTATTATATTTATCTCTTTTTGATTTTTTTGAGTTTTAAACACAGGTTTTAAATGATTTAACTGTCTTGCACTTATAACACGCGCTTTTGAAGTCAAATCATTCTCGTCATATTTTGTATAAAAATCATTTTTGAGAGTTTCTTTATTTACCGAAATTACATTTGTCAGTTTGGCAAGTTCAAGTTGATTTTTATCATTTGTCAAAAACAGAGCGAATTTCAACGCCTCATCCTTATGTTTTGCTCGTTTTGGAATTACAAAATTCATCAGAGAATAATCGTTTTGACCCAACTTACCTCTGATTTGGGGTGCTACATCTGTCACTTCATATATCTGCGGAGCATTTTCTTTTATCATATTAAGAAAATTTGCCCCCGCATTGATTAATACAATATTGCCCGACATATATTTTTCCAGTGCTTCCTGCAAAGTCATGGTTACTGTTTCTTTCGGGATGAGGTTTTTTAAATACAAATATTTGAACAGATTAAAAGCATCTTCCGAACTTTCTGAAACCAGCTTGTCAGGAGAAGATACCCCGTATTTATTCAAAATTTTCATCATTGTATCGTTTTCCGTTATATTCGGAATGGTTATAAATACTCCCGTTTTTACCCTTACAACAGGTGCAAAATCTGCCATTTGCTCATAAGTTTCCGGAATTGTAATTCCTGATTTTCTGACTAAATCACTATTAAATATTGTAACCGCACTTGTTGCATACCAGGGAATTGAGTACATTTTCCCGTCAGTTTCCAAAGAGTCAAGTATTTCTTCGTTAAACTGATTTAATTTTGTGCGGGGAATTTCGTATAAAGTTCCTTTATGTGCCAGAGTTGCCGAAAAATCAGGATTTAAATTAACCAAATCCGGCGGATTATCACTCAAAACAGATGCCAGAGTTCTTTTTTCACCCTCCGAAAAAGGAACATCTATCCATTTGATTTTAATATCAGGATTTTCGGATTCAAAATCTTTAATCACACCGTTTATATAAGGGGCAAAATCACTCATCTGCAATGTCCAGAAAATAACCTCGTTATTCTCAGGAGTCCTTCGACAGACAAAAAATGTTGCCGTAATTATAACAAACGATATTAAGATTATTAACTTAAAGAACTTACTCACTTATTGCCTTATTCCCTTATTCAAATATAATTATACTATGAATAATTTATTTACGGAACTCGAAAATCAAAATAAACAAATTCCGCTTGCGGAAATACTCCGCCCGAAAACTCTTGAGGATTTTTTGGGGCAAAGTAATGTTATTTCTCCGCGAAGTCCGTTATTAAATCTGCTGCAAACAAACCGACTTTTCTCGCTGATTTTCTGGGGAACCCCCGGATGCGGGAAAACAACGCTTGCCCGCCTTATTGCAACAAAAACAAATGCCGCATTTATTGAGATTTCTGCCGTCACATCAGGGGTTAAAGATATAAAAGATGCCGTTGATAAGGCAAAAGAAAACCTAAGAGCAGGGCAAAAAACAATATTGTTCATTGATGAAATTCACCGTTATTCAAAAACTCAGCAGGATGCACTCCTCCCACACCTTGAAAACGGGACATTATTTTTAATCGGCTCAACTACGGAAAACCCGTCTTTTCAGGTTATTCCCGCACTTTTATCAAGAGTACAGGTAATCCGGCTCAATTCTATTGATGATGAAAGCATGGCACAAATTATTAAACGGGGATTTTCATACCTTGCAACAAACTATACCCCGATGGAATGTGAAAGCGGAGTTTTGGATTTTATTATAAATCTTGCAAGAGGGGATGCAAGATATGCTCTGAATATTACAGAAAACGCTTATTTTGCAAGCGATTTAAAAGATAACAAAAAATATTTAACGGTAAAAACAATTGAAGAAATTTGTCAGCAAAGGAACACCAGATATTCCAGACAGGAGCATTATGATTGTGCATCCGCTTTCCAAAAAAGCTTAAGAGGTTCTGATCCTGATGCTGCAATATATTACCTTGCAAAAATGATTGTTGCGGGGGAAGATCCGAGATTTATCGCCCGCAGACTGATAACCTGTGCGGCAGAAGATGTCGGAAACGCTGACCCTAATGCGTTAAATGTTGCAGTAAACGCTTATAAAGCAGTCGAACTTTTGGGACTTCCCGAAGGAAGAATACCCCTTGCTCAGGCTGTTATTTACGTTGCCCGTGCAAAAAAATCAAATGAAACCGTTTGTGCAATAGATTTTGCACTTCAGGATATTACAAGCGGGAAAGATTTTCCGCCCCCGATGCACCTGAGAGATTCTCACTACAAAGATGCAGAAAAATATGGTTTTGGAGTCGGCTATGTGTATTCGCACTCCGCACCGGAAGTTGAACAGCAATTTCTTCCAGACGAACTTGTCGGACGTAAATATACAAAGGAATAAAACCTAAATCATCACATTTTATGATGAGAACATTGTGAATGTCTTTTCAATACTCTTTGTAATTATGTTCTTAACCGAATCAACTTCTGCTGATATTGAAGCAATTTCAGCATCAAGTTTTTTGGTTTTTAAATCAATTTCATCTTCTTTGAATGTCAATTCGGCTTTCATTGCCTTAAATTCGGCTTCTGCCCTTGCTATTGCATCGGTATCGGAAACTTCAACCATATAGCCTGTTTCATTATATCTTGTCTGATAGTAATATCCGTCAGCATTTAATGAACTCATTGAGTATCTGCCGTTTTTGAGTACGGTTTCAAGATATTCGCTGTCATCTATCGCCGCATCATATCTCCATCCGTGTTCTAATATGTTATTGTATAACTTGTCAAAGAAATCCGCATTTTTTTGTTCCATTGGCATTTCTTCGGTCTGGTCGTTCATAATGTATTTATAAGCTGAATTATCAGTAACTAATTTAGAAGTATCCATACTTTTACCGACAACATACGGAGAACTTGAACCGGATAAAGCATTTTCATAATATGTTAAAAAGACTTCCATCATATGACTTAAATCAACTGCCAAATACTTATAATCACTGCCGTCTTTTAATGCTCCAAGTCTGTTATATGTATTAGCATTCAGGTATGCTGAGTTTTCGGTCATAGCGTGATCATTACCTCTTGAACCGTTCTGTTCTATACTTCCGACTTTCAGATAAGTATTTTTTGTCATTGAATAAGCGAAAGACAATGCACGGCTTGATGCGTCATCAACATTCAAACCTACATTTGAAGCATAACCTGTCGAGTTATAACCTAATATTCCGGCTAACTTATCTAACAGTTTCAATGCCGCCTTAGAAAATAAATCCGGCGTTTCCGCATTTGTTGCGTATTTTGGCTCCGGAGGATCCTTTGAATAATCAATCTCCTTGATATAATTTTGCGTATTTGCCATCAAAACAATATCGTTAGACAAAATATCACCTAATGTAAGACTTTTTAATTCATCTTTATAATGATTAATGACACCATTGACGACAATAGAATATGTTTTTGAACCATTATCACCATAGTCAAGGTCGTTTTCTTTTATGTTGAAACCATCTTCAAGTTTTCTGACCTGATCCTTGTCAAAATCAGCATATTTTTTATAATCAGCTTCTATTTGTTTTTTAATTAACTCCCAAGCATCAGCCCGTGATATAGATGAAGAACCGTCAACATTTTCTACATCACTGCCATCATCATCAACAATCTTTGAGCTGTCATTATTATAATATATTACATATTTATCAAGTAACTCAAGTTTCTTCATTGTATCTTTATATTCCTGAGTATCCTGCTTACCAACATTTGCGTTAGAATATTCAGCCATATCTTTAACTAACTGAGCGGTTATCAATTCCAGTGATGCTTTATCACTTAACCCGTTTTTAACCATAGAATACAAATCTGATAATCTTTTTGTTTCAG
Organism: uncultured Candidatus Melainabacteria bacterium; assembly: GCA_946186335.1. Classification (GTDB taxonomy): domain Bacteria; phylum Cyanobacteriota; class Vampirovibrionia; order Gastranaerophilales; family Gastranaerophilaceae; genus Zag111. The sequence goes on along the minus strand of CAMHMW010000039.1, from coordinate 7,095 downwards.
ATTCATATTCTGTTTCTGACATTTGCTTATCGCTATATACCAAAATACTTGCCCAATCAACGAGTTTTTGACCGATATTTTCGCTGAGAATTAAATCTTCCAGAGTTCCTGCTGCCGCACCGCCTTTTACCTTGGGTTCGTCCCCCAAGCCGGCATGCGGCTGCCAGTCAATTAATTTAGTATCAATTCCGCCTGCAGGATCTGCTAAATCTATTTTCATATTGCCGTCTTTATCAGTAGTTAATGTCGGCTCATAATCATATCCCGTTATACTTTTTGCTGTCTCCGATGTCACAACGCCAAGAGCAATTAAAGCGGATATAAATTTATCCCTTTGCTTTAATGAACCGACACCGCCCATCTTATCAATACCCGCAGCTTCCGCTGCTGCTTTGTATGCAGAATTTAATACAATTGCTCCGGATGGAGTTGTAATCATATACGGGTCATAGTCATTTGCTGCTGACGGTGTCATCAATAAACCGTATGACAATCCGAAATCCCCCGCCATGCCGTCAGGTGACCACATGAGTTTTGTGGCGTTCATAGCCTGAGCATACTCATTGGAAATCAATGACATTTTCTCGGTAATGTTTAACTTTTCCTGAGCCAATGCCAATGACTTGTGTTCACAATCAGCCTTTCTGGCTGTCAGACATAAAAATCTTGCTTGTGAAGCTGCCAATCCCATTTTTCGTATCCTTTCGACATGTGTCACTTGTTTGCTTATCCATGTTTACGGCACTTTTATGAGAAACTTTAAGATTTTTAAGTCTTTTGTAAAGAAAATGTAACAATTAATTTTGTTTTTCTAAAATTTACCTATTTTGTAATATTTACCAGCGCATACGCATTAAAATCAACAGAACCGAATATGATTTTTATTTTATCATCCCCGTCAGGAATCCATCTTACAAAACTGATTGTTTCTTCATCAAAATCATCGTTCGTTTCAACCGCAGGAATTTGCGCCATTACATATTGTGCCTGATAAAATTTTAACAAAACATTACCGTTTTCATCCCGCTCGCCCTGAACCTGATAATGTCCGACAGGCAAAACCCCGTCACCGATTTCAAGCCCGACGGGTATTGTTATAACAGGCAGAGTTTCTTTATTCCCGACATCTTCATTTATAACTTCCGTTTCATTACCCTGATGAAATTCTTGTCCTCTTGGTTTTTGGAGTTTTCTAAACCAGTTTTCCAGTTTATGATTTTTATTTTTTACTGATTCAAGTGCCTTTTCAAATTCTTCATCGGAAACTGCCGGTTTATCCTGACCGTAGAAATCCTGATTTGCTCCCCAACTGTCCCACAAATCACCGCTTGCGGGTAAATCAATATCACCTGCAATAACAGGCAGACAAAAAACAAACATTAATGAAAATATTAAAAGAAATTTCTTCATACTCATATCTTAATGTTTTTTTCAAAAAAGTAAACCCAACAATTATATGAAATAAATCTATTCCTTATCAAACAAATACTGCAACCTTCTTATTTCAGACAGGGTAATAATAAGAACCTGCGGATGATTTTCCGAAATATATTTTTCAAAACGCTTGATTTTAAAAGGAAAACTGTAATCATCCGACGCATAAGTATAAATATTTAATGTATCTTTGAAACTTGAAGGTAGTGATGGTAAAAGATTTAAAGTAAACGAATCTCCGAACAACACCATATTAGGAGCGTCAATATCATTGTGAAAATTATACAGATTATATTGTTTTTTTCCATGATGTTCTTCGCCATATTTCGTACAATCAAAAGTTTTGTGATAAAAATACTTGTAATTTCTGTCAAATACACTCTCATCATTCAGATTCATGCTTTTATAGGTTCGGCCGAAATGGTAGCCGTACGGCGGCTCTACTTTTACTTTTTTGTTATTATTATAATTAAAATCATCTTTTCCGCTTATTTTTACATCAGGAAAATCTTTTTTCACCTGCTCCATAACTTGTAAATATCCGAGATATGCACCCTCATCGGTCCAGTGGTGGTCGGTTTTAAAATATGCGATGTCCCGATTTTGCAATTTTTCAAGTTCTTTATACGGATAAACAATTTCCACTCCTGTTTTTTCTTTTACATATTCAATCATCTTACGGGTACTTGAATATGCACTTGGATTAAACAATATCGGATAGAGATATTTATGGCATATTTCTTGTTTTCTGGGAGCAATTATTATATAAAATTTTATACCTTTCTCATTACAAAATTCCTTAAGTTTTTCTATGTTATACACAGTCAAATCCCTATCTTTTTGTTTTATGGTGGGGTTCCCAATTGCATATTTAGTGCTTATCCAGTTATTTTTCTTGTTTATAAAGCCCATTTTATTTTCGTAATAAATTTCGGCCATGTTATACCTGAGTAATGAATAATTACTTATAACAAAATTCCTCGTAAAAAATCTGTCACTGAACCAACTGTCAAAATCTTTTCCGAAATTAAAATTGATTTTGTTTTTCTTCGTAATCAACGGCTGCCATTTTGTAAGAGTTCTGTTTTCCTGTTTTGAATATATATCTTTATTTATACTGCACATCGGAACAAATAAAATTATGAAAAACAGTACCAAAAATATAATTTCAATTCGGGATTTGCCTTTAACGGTTTTTAAATCAGCCAAATAAGAGGCAACCTTTAAACTTAGAAGATAACCCAAAACCAGAACGATTATAAACAACATCAGGTCAAAATTCGGGTGTGCTTTTGTCCCCATCCAAAAGTGATGTGACAGGTACAATATCAATCCCGTAATTATAAGCGCTATTACATATCTCTTTTTCATTTGACAACTCCTGTAAGAGATTTATTCCGCTGTTTCTTCCTCAGGTTCATTTTTTACTATCAGGAGTTTTGTTATTCTTGCACCGTCAATTTCTTTTACCGTAAACGTAAAGCCGTCATATTTTACAACATCGTCTATCTGTGCAATTCTGCCCAATTCCTTCACAACCAGACCCGCAATAGTATCAACATCTTCATCTTCCATTTTTTCAACGGGAATATCAAAATATTCGGCAAATTCATCTAACCTCATCATAGCATTTGCAAGATAATAATTCGGTTTAATCTCTTTTATATCAAATTCAACCTCTTCATCAAATTCGTCCTGAACATCCCCGAAAATTTCTTCCATAACATCCTCTAGGGTAATAATACCGGATGTTCCGCCAAATTCATCAACAACTATCGCCATCTGGCTTTTGTTTTTCTTAAATTCTCTGACCAGATTATCCATCGTAATCGTTTCGGGAACAAGCATAACAGGTCTTTGAATTTTCTCTATCGGAGATTCTTTATCCTCTAATGCAAGCAAGTACAAATCTTTTACGTGAATTAAACCCGTTATATGGTCAATATCACCGTCATAAACAGGGTATCTTGTATATTGATTTTCGGAGGCAACCTTATTCAGCTCCTCAAACGACATTTCAATAGGCACACAAACCATATCCGTTCTCGGTATCATAACTTCACGAGCCGTCAAATCCGAAAAGTTAAACACGTTATGAATCATATCTTTTTCGGTTTCGTTCAGGACACCTTCGTCAAAACTTGTATCAACAAGCAAATCCAAATCTTCAAGAGTATGAACAACTCTTGCCGTATTTATCGGAACTCTGAACAGTTTTAAAATTCCGTTGCAAGCAACATTCAACAACCACACAAAAGGTTTTGAAACCGTCATAAACAGGTTCATCGGTTTTGCGACATATAAAGAAATTCGCTCGGGATACTGAAGCGCAATACATTTTGGCACCTGTTCCCCTATCGCAACATGCAAAAAAGTTACAACCGCAAACGCAATAACAGCGGTTATTGTATGTGTCAGATACGCATGAGCGGCAGGGAGATTTTCCAAAAACGGTTCCAACATTTTTTCAACCGTTGGTGACCCAAACCAACCTATACCGATACTTGCTATTGTTACACCGACCTGCACCGCCGCTATAAAGAAATTCATATCCTCCAACGCCTTTAAAGCAAGTTTGGCATCAACATTACCGTCTTTTGTAAGTTGTTCAATTTTTGCACGTCTCGAACGCACTATCGCAAATTCGGCAGCTACAAAAAAAGCGTTTACAAACAATAGCACAAATACTATCAACCAATTGGAAATAATCATTTCCAAGCCAGAGTCACTCATTTCTTTATAATTTCCTTTGTGTTTATAAGTGAAATTATAATATTTAAGAACAAAAAAAGCAAGTGGTTGTGGTAAATGTATAATGCCGACCATATTTTATTTTGGCAATCTTTGGCATTTTAAGGTTATCACCCATCTAAACAAGGGGATGGTGATGGCTTTAAGCAGCTTTATTTCTTTTCTTTTTCGTCTTTATTCTTAAAAAAGTTTTCGCACCATTCATTGAACTCATCGCTATAATGAGAATTTACTTCTTCATCTGTCGGTTCATAACCAAAAACATCCGTAATGGCTTCTTCCAAAGTCTGTTTACTGTGATCTTTTATCATAGATACCTCCTTTTTATGTATCAGTATCATCACATTAATATAGTAAAACATCACCACGTCAGATATGGTCGCATTTAAAATTGCGTGTAATATTATTTAACATTGGCAATTCTGTAACGGTAAACACGCCGGTTTTAACCCGACAAAATTGGTTTATAAATATTAAGGCGGGCATACATATTTTACCCGCCTTGTACTGACTATTGCAAGATAAGACAGTCGTATATTTTATCTATCTTGTCTTTCATTTCGGTAAACTGGTTTTTTAAATCCTCAAAACTGTTTTGGGTGGCGAAGCGTTTTTCGACCTCGTTCAGTATTTCTCTGTGTTTTTTCTCTAACTGTTCGGGGGTAACAACTATTCTTTCCTGTATTAAAAACATCAACACCACTACTATCACAGGAGCATAATTCACAAACATTTCCATATATTATTCCTTTCGTTCTTATTAATAACTTCTCATTGCTCGGAAGTGACCTCTGACTTTTACTCCGTCAGAGCGGGTGTAGGGAGTTATATAAATTGTTCCGCCGGAAAAAACTCCCAAATCTTTTTTGCGGGGTATTCCGATTGTATTTATTTGTGCATCTATTTCTTTTTCCAATTTGCCAAATTCATTACCGGACATTTCTCCGATATCTTCTGCCGTATATATTCTGTTATCACCCGACAAAGGATTTTTATATCCCGTCAAATCTCTGTATCCTGGTTTGTTTTCTTCAACAGGAGCAGAATATCCGGCCGGGGTTTCGATATCAATCGGGGCATTGTTTCCGTATTGCCTTTTTTCTATTCTTAGTTCAAATGGCTTTTGCAAACCTTGTTTCTGCGAATTTTGTTGAGGTATATTAAACTCGTCTTTTACATATTTATCCGCTGCTGACACTATGGGCGGAGTTAATTTCGAACTTGTCCAATCGGGCAGGTTGTTTTTATTCATATAATCTGTTATCTTGTTATTATGCGTCTCATGGGCGGCGGGTTTCGGACCGGCAAAGTCAAGAGCACTTCCCGAGTAAGTTGGAGGAGTCATTCTAACATAATCACGAGCAATGTCAGGAGTCCTGCTCGTATTATTCGGGATTTTTTGAATATTATTATTCTCTATTGCTGACACCATGAGCGGGGTTAATTTCGAACTTGTCCAATCGGGCAGGTTGAATTTTGGTAAACTATCGCTTATACTATTAATCGGTAGCCCTTGACCCTCTGGTTTCGGACCGGCTATAAGGTCAGGGGTTACTGCTTTGTGAAAATAATTATCCCCTTTACTGTTTTTTGCAATTAAGTAGTCGGTATTACCATTTCCGACTCTGTGAAATTCTGTTATGTTATATTTATGACTATGTTCAGGTGCCTCGGGATGCTTATAAACAGATTTTTTCAGATTATCACTGAGATTAATTACTTCTTTTCCTAACTCCGGTTTTTGCACTAATGTTTCTTTCATCGCATCACTTGAAAGTTTTACGGTTCCTATTCCTGACACATTGGGGTTTTTGCCTAATTCATAATTACTATAATATTTATTTATTTCATCTCTATATGATTTTTTACCAGCTTTTGATAAACTTCCATATTCTCCTAAATTTTTAATACTTTTTGCATCATTAAATTTGTTAATCTTACCCGTGACACCGCCAAACGCACCGCCGATACCTAAACCAAGCAAACCGTCTTGTGCGGCGGTTTTTAATATATTTTCATCTTCCACAAGCCCCCGTCCTGAACCAAATACCGCACCGTCTATTGCGCCGCCTATCGCACCTGCTGCAACATCTTGCGAAATCTTTCTTCCCATTGTTTTTGTAATTGCGGCAGGCACAACTTTTTTTGCTATTTGTCCGGATATTCCGCCAACAGGTATTGCCGCAGAACCAATTTCAAAAGCCGTCCCTAAATATTGTCTGGTCAGATAGTCGTTCAGTTCTTTATCCGTCTGATTCCGGTACATATTTCCCACATCGTTAATTATTCCTATTTTTTGTTCTTTGGTATAATTCCCTCTTTTTAATTCTTCTTCAAGTTCTCTGAATAATTCATTTAAATTCATAATATTTTTTCCTTTCACTAATTTGTAACAACAAAACACTGATAAATAAGACTATTTATCCTGAATTTAAATTTATGATTAACCTGACCATTAACGCATTTATTTCTTTATAAAAAATTTAAAATTATATCTTGAAGTTTGTATATTGTATTTTATAATATGTCCAAGGTTTTCTTTATACAACCCGAGTCTTTTTAAATATTGAATTTGCTCAGGATTTTCTTTCAGATACACAAATTGCATATCGTTATACCCGCAGGTTTTAGTTGACAGGATATTAACTCTATCCTCATAAGAGAATGATAATTCAGAGATATTCGTATATTTACCGTCTTGCTTTTGCAATATAAAAAACTGCATTGATAATACTCCGCCATAATAACCGTTCTCGGGAGGGATACCGATAATCTCATTAACCCCGTCACCGTTAAGGTCATATTCAAAAGCCCTGACAACCTCGGGAGTTAATTCATGTTCCTGCATTACATATTTTTGAATTTCTTTCAAATAATTCCATTGTGTTTCCTTCCGGTCAGTTAAAAACC
>CAMHMW010000038.1 GCA_946186335.1 uncultured Candidatus Melainabacteria bacterium | reverse complement strand
GAAAATAAAGCAATATGACCATAATGCAACGATATTTGCAAAAAAATATTTTCTTAAATCCGGAAATTTCATAAGGCAATTTTAACACAAATATAAAGGAGAAATAATATGACAGATTTTAAAAAAGCTTATGAATTTGTAAAAAATAAACAGGTACAAAAAGAATATAACGATGAAATAGTAAGGAAAACATGGTATTACCAAAAAAAATTTAACTTTGAAATAAGTCCCAAAAAAGGTAATGAATTTTGGAATAATGAAGCAGATGCTTTTAAACATACATACATGGGAGCAGATTTAGCTTTAAAATATGATGATCAATATAGTTTATTAGCCGGTATGTATCATGAATATCAAACACCTAACAACCCGCCATTAGAATGGAATATGGACTCTTGGAATAATAATCAAGGTCGTAAAATTGCAAAAGAAATACAAAAAGAATATGGTAATGATTATTATAAGTTACCGGAGCAAAAGCAAAGTGACATTATCGCTACAAAGATTATGTATAAAATGCGTAATGGAGATTTAATAACCAATCCAACTGACCCAAGGGAATATAATGGAAAAACTGAAAAATATATGAATGAACATCCGGAGATATTTAAAAAAGGAGAAAAAAGATTTAATATTGGTCTGCCAACCGGATTAGCGGCAGATGTTGACCACATATTTACCCCCGAAGAAATCGGGAATATGTCACCGGATGAATTTACACAAAACGAAAATCAAATTATGAAACAGTTGCAAGAAGGCAAAATTCGAAACAATCCAACTGGTTTTATACCGAATATTCCCGAAAATAAAATTATTTTCACTCGGGAAGATATTGACAAAATGACAGAAACTGAGTTTTCTAAACACGAAAAAGATATAATGAAACAAATGCAAACAATAGGTGTTCCGCATAACAGGGAACTTGATAAAAGAACTCGAACTTACGGCAGGCAAAAAGCCGGTTACACCTCACCATCAGGGGATGGCAAGTGGGTGACAATAAATGGTAATCATGTTTTGATTAAGGAATAATTAATATGGGTATCTTATGATACCCATATTTTTTTATGATATACTATACATAAAGACGGGAGTATAGTTTATGCCATTTGAATTTGAAAGACAGAAGATAGAAGATGTAATTCTTATCAAACCAAAAGTTTTTGGGGATAACAGAGGATTTTTTATGGAAAGTTATAAAAAATCCGATTTCTTCGCTAACGGAATTGAGGTGGAATTTAATCAGGATAACCATTCAAAATCAGTAAAAGGTGTTCTCAGAGGTTTGCATTATCAAGAAAACCCTTATGGGCAGGCAAAAATAGTCCGTTGCGGCAGAGGAAGAATTTATGATGTTGCGGTTGATATTCGCCCCGAATCTAAGACCTTTGGGCAGTACGTAAAAGTTGAATTATCAGAGGATAATAAACACATGCTCTATATTCCTGTCGGGTTTGCTCACGGGTTTGTCGCATTAAGTGATGAGGTTGAACTGCTGTATAAAGCATCAGGCGAATACAACCCTCAGGCTGACAGAGGAATTTTGTGGAATGACCCCGATATAAATATCAACTGGGAAATAGATTTTGAACCGATATTATCGGAAAAGGACAGCAAACAACCGACACTTAAGGAGGTATTTAAGAAATGACAACAATTCTTGTAACAGGCGGTGCAGGGTTTATCGGAAGTTGTTTTGTAAGGCACATGCTTAATAAACATCCCGATTACAAAATAATAAATATTGATGCTCTGACATATTGCGGGAATATTGAAAATCTTAAAGATGTCGAAAATAATTCGAATTATACTTTCGTTCATGGAAATATCTGTGACCGTAATCTCGTTCGGGAACTCATAAAAGAATGTGACTGTGTGGTGAATTTTGCTGCAGAATCTCACGTTGATAATTCCATAAAACACCCCGAAATATTTGTTGAAACAAATGTTCAGGGAACATTGAATCTTTTGCAGGCATCAAAGGAACTTGGAATAGAGAAGTTTTTACAGGTTTCAACAGATGAGGTTTACGGAACACTCGGCAAAACCGGTTATTTCTATGAAACAACTCCGCTTGCTCCAAACAGTCCGTATTCGGCAAGTAAAGCGAGTGCGGATATGCTTGTGAGAGCGTACCATGAAACCTATAAAATGCCGACACTTAACACAAGATGTTCAAATAATTACGGACCTTATCAGTATCCGGAAAAACTTATCCCGTTTTTCATTTCGCAACTGTTAAAAGGTGAAAAGGTGCCGGTATATGGTGACGGTCTGAATGTCCGTGACTGGCTGTATGTATATGATCACTGCGAAGCGATAGATACCGTGCTTCATAAAGGTAAAATCGGTGAGGTTTATAATATCGGCGGACACAATGAAAAAACAAATATGGAAATAACTCATTTAATACTTGAGGCTATGGGAAAAAATGAAAGTTCCATTAAATATGTTGAGGACAGATTGGGACATGACAGACGTTATGCAATTTCTAACGATAAAATCACCTCGGAACTTGGCTGGAAACCGTCCGTCACTTTTGAACAGGGTATAAAAATGACAATAGAATGGTATTTAAATAACCTTGACTGGATGAAACACATTGAAGAAAAGAAAGCGAGTCTGATGAAATGAAGATACTTGTAACCGGTGCAAACGGAATGCTCGGGCAGGATTTATGTCCTATATTGGAGAAAAACGGCTATGAGGTAATCAGAACGGATATTGACAACCTTGATATAACCGATTTGGAAATGGTTGATTCTGTTTTATCAAAAGAAAAGCCCGATATAGTAATTCATTGTGCTGCTTATACAAATGTTGACAAAGCGGAGGAGGATGTTGATACAGCACTTAATATAAACTATTACGGAACGGAAAATATTGCAAAAATTTGCGGCGAAAAAGGAATTATTCTTCTATATATTTCAACTGATTACGTATTTAAGGGGTTCGGTAACGTACCGTTAAATCCAAAAGATGAAGTGTGTCCTTTGAATAAATACGGATTAACAAAACTCGAGGGTGAAAGAGCCGTTCAAAAATATTGCAAAAAGTTTTATATTTGCCGTACAAGTTGGCTTTACGGTATTCATGGGAAAAATTTTGTAGAAACGATGTTGTCTCTGGCAGATAAGCCGGAATTAAAAGTTGTGAATGATCAGGCAGGTTGCCCGACATGGACGATTGATCTTGCAAAGGCAATAATAAAAGTTATAAACGGTATGCCGTACGGGATTTATCACACCTGCGGCGGCGGATATACAACTTGGTACGGATTTGCAAAGAAAATATTTGAACTTGCGGGGGTAAATGTCAACCTGAAACCGTGCAAAACTGAGGAATTTCCCCGCCCTGCAAAGCGCCCTGTATATAGTGTTATGGATAACGGCGGCTTATGCCGAAACTGGGAAGATGCCATAAGCGATTACATAAATCTGTACCACAAAAGTTAATTTATGATATAATCTGAGGGTAAACAAAAAGGAGTTTTTATGAAAGGAATTGTACTTGCAGGCGGAAGCGGAACAAGGTTGTACCCCAGCACTATCGGAATTTCAAAACAGTTATTGCCGATATATGACAAGCCGATGATTTATTACCCGATATCTGTCTTAATGCTTGCGGGGATAAAAGATATTCTTATTATTTCAACTCCGCAAGATTTGCCGAATTTCATAAAACTTCTGGGAGACGGTTCTCAATTCGGGGTGTGTTTTGAATATAAAGAACAGCCGAGTCCTGACGGACTGGCTCAGGCTTTTATTTTGGGTGAAGAATTTATCGGACAGGACTGCGCAGCACTTGTTTTGGGCGACAATATTTTTTACGGACCCGGATTTTCCGGAATGCTTCAAAATGCTGTTAAAAATGCGCAGGAGAAAAAATCCGCAACGGTTTTCGGTTATCATGTAAAAGACCCTGAAAGATTCGGGGTTGTGGAATTTGATGATGACGGTAAAGCAATTTCAATCGAAGAAAAGCCGAAAAACCCGAAATCAAATTATGCGGTAACAGGTTTGTATTTTTACGATAACAGGGTTGTAGAATATGCAAAAAGTTTGAAACCGTCAGCAAGAGGAGAACTTGAAATAACCGATTTAAACAGAATTTATCTGGATAATAACGAACTTAATGTGGAACTTTTGGGGCGCGGTTTTGCGTGGCTTGATACCGGAACGCATAAATCACTTCTTCAGGCAAGCGGTTATGTAAGAACCATCGAAGAAAATCAGGGGATAAAAATTGCATGCCTTGAAGAAATTGCACTGTTAAAAGGGTTTATTTCAAAAGAACAGGTTTCAAAAAATATTGAAAAATATAAAAATAACGAATATTACGAATACGTCCGGAGTTTATTGAGATAAGCCGTCTATCAGTTTTTGATAGCCGTTGTGGTTTGCATTTTTTGAATATCTCATAAGCCGGCGTATTGCAATTGTTTTTAATGTTTCAAGTTTTTCGGGGTTTCCGTTTTCAACGAAAAACATCATAGCCTGTCTGCGGTGTTCCAAAAGTTCATCCTCAGGCATTTTTGCCAGAACATCACCGAATGTTTCGGGACGGGTTTTTCTGTCCCATTCATAGAACGGTGTTTTGAGGAAACAGAATTTTTTTGCATAAGACAGGATGCACGGTGTCCATGAAACATCCTCATATTTCAAAATTCCCAGCGGATGTGCCTTAACCATTTCGGCTTTGTATAATTTATTCCAGATAGCACAGTTATAATACCCCGGAGTATATAGAATTTTAAAATAGTCATCAATGTTAATTGCTTTATCCTGTTCAAACGGAAGATTGCAATGAACGGTATATCCCTTGTCCACAAGTCTGTATAAGGGTGCTATCGCAATATCGCAGGAGTTTTTTGTAATCGAAACATATAAAGAACTCAGCATATTCGGGCGAATCATATCATCATTATCCATAAAAGCAATATATTCCCCTCTCGCGGCGGCTATACCGACATTTCTTGTGTCTGCAACCCCGCCGTTTTCTTTTTGAAGTGAAACGATATTTGGATATTTTGAACAATACCAGTCAATGATATTTTGTGTTCCGTCAGAACTTCCGTCATTTACAATAACAATTTCCAAATCATCAAAATTTGAAGCAAGAGCGCTATCGATACTTCTTGCAATATAATTTTGTGCGTTATAAGCCGGAATAATTATAGAAATGACCGGTTTCCCGTAATTTCTTGCACTTAAACCCGTATATTCAGAGTTGCAGATTTTGACCTTACCGTTAGGAGTGTTCAAAAATGCCTTTACGCTGAATTTTGTATCGGTTTTGTAATTTTTTAGACAGGCACAATGGCATAACCCGTCATTTGTTTCAAAAACGGGATAATCAGAACCCTCCTGATATACAAAAAACCCGTCTGCGCAACCGTTATAAATCCACGAAACAAATACATTTCCTCCAAAAGATTCATATATGGTAACTCTTTCAAAACGGTTATCTTCACAGGTTAAAACATCGGTTGACCCCAGAACTTCACGCTGTTCATTTACAATTTTGTAGGGTTTAAGTTTATATTTTGAACCGCTCTCAAAATCAACTGTCATCCCGTTTTGTGCGGAATTTTTAGTGCCGTTGAAATTGTTTGAATTAACTGCCTGATAAAGCCTGTAACCGTCGGTTTCGGGATGAGAGGAACACAACAGGGAAACATTTTCTCCGTTTTTAAAACAAACTCCGTCAATGGTATCGGTTGTGAAATAAAAACTGGGTGTCTGGGAAATTATTACCCCGTCTTTAATTGCGGTTATAAAAAATTCGTTATCGCCGACAGGAAGCATTGAAATTGTTGTAAAAGTATCAAAAACCGTTGCGCATTCGCAAAAACTTTCCTCAACTCTTGCATATATTCTGTAAAAATCTGCACCGACATTTTCCCATGCCAAATTTAATTTTGTACCGTTTATTTTTGCTTCAAATTTCATAACCAAAACTCCTGTCCCGATTATTATACCAAAAAATTTTGTTTTTAAAAAACGGTTTACATATCCTTTTTATGATAGGATTTTTCCGTCATCTCAAGCCATTTTGAATGATTGTAATTTTCGTAACTTTTTGCAAATTTTATGAGCGCACTAACCAAAACACGTCCGCTGTCCGATTTCCCGACAATTATATAATCACCGTTTTCGTTTTGTGCATACATAATTTCTTTGTGAACTATTTTTTCGGTGTTTGATTTAGGATTTTTTTCTATAACCGATTTTATCCATGCGGGCAAAAGTTTTAAAGGAGTTGTTTTCCTTGATAAAATTTCGTCATTATGTGTTTGTAAAAATTTTGCAAATTGTGAAAGTATCATATTTAATCCCACGGTGTTGTTGTCGCAAAACAGGTTATATCGTAAATATTTTCTTTATTAAGTGCTTTAATCATTTCCTCAAAAGTTGAACCTGTTGTGCAAATATCATCAATAATTAAAACTTTTTTATTTTTGATAAGTTTATCTGGATAAACCTCAAAAGCCTGTGCAAGATTTATCATCCTTTGAGCCTTGTTTAGTTTGTACTGCGGTTTTGTGTCTTTAATTCTTTTTATTAGTTCAAAATTAACATCGTAACCCGAAAGTTTTGCAAATTCCAATGCAACAAGTTCCATGTGATTATATTTACGCTGCTTTTTGCGTTTTTCAAATATAGGAACAGGAACAATTTGAAAGTTGCCGGAAAATCCGAGTTTTTCCCAGTATTCCCACATAAATTTTGCCTGATAAAATGCTAAATCTTTTTTGTTGTGATATTTCAGACCCCTAATCATTTTCTGAAGATTTTTGTCATAGACTCCGGCACAGTATATGTCATTGTTAAAAAATCTGCGGTTTACCCCGACGGGTAGAAATTCCAACTCATCATAACATTTTGAACACATGGTTACGGATTCTTTTGAACTTTTGCAAAAGTAACACCTCTTTTTATATATCCAGTCCAGTAACCCTATAAAAAAATCTTTCATATAAAAATTTTATCACAGAAAATGTCAATTCGTTTAATGAAGCTGTTTTAAAAGCCACTGAATAAAGTCAGGAGGTCAGTTTTTTAGGCTAGGTTTCGTAATGACATAATCATAACAATTTTCAATTATTTAGAGCGGTAAATTTTACTCAAATATCTGGTTCAAACACTTTTCTTGTGGTAAAATTTTAACCATGAAAAAGATTATATTAATAGTACTTGCATTATTGTTTATTCAGATTTCCGTACCTGCGGAAACGAATAACCTGACATTTTTATATATTAACGGTTCAAACAACAACGATAAAAAAATGAAAGACTGGTATATTCGCGGGGTTAAAAAACTCCATCCCGTAATGAAAAAGAAATTTGAGCGAAACCACACGATAAAAAAATGGACAAAGGATAATAAACTTGTAATAAATGAAAAACCGCAAATATTTTTCTGGGGTTATGACAGCAAAACGGACTTAGATTTTGTAAAAGACCGTTTAAATATTTCAAAAGCCATAAGTTCAACTCTTGCTTATGAAATAAGGAGTTTGCTCACTCAGTTTATGCACGATGCAATCTGGGTTCAGAAACCACACAATATGCTTCCGATTCTTGACGATTTGAATGAGGAAGTGAAAATTCAGGCACAGAATGGTCAAAAGGTTATACTGTTTGGATATTCGGCAGGAACATTCATAAATTACCAGTACATGCTCTACAAATTTCCGTACATAGATACCGAACTTTTATTTGAATCGCTGAATGCGGATGAAGATATTATAGAATTTGCAAAGGCAAATCCGCAGAAAAAAACTTGTCTTTCTGCCCTGTCTCATGAAAAAGGAAATATTGGTGTTATTTCAAATACGGGGCATTTGGTACTTAATCAGAACAAAGATTTGTTGAAAGAAAATTATCTTAAACTTGACGAATACACAGAACAATACTGCTCACCTGAAGGTCAGGTCGTAGGGGTAGTCAGTTTTGCAAGCCCGATGCCGCTTTTCTATTCCGATATGGCGGACGATAATTATGAATTTAATTTTTACAGCAAATACATGATTAAACATGTTCTGGAAAGCGGGATTTACGTTTTGACGGTGAATTTTCGTGAAGACCCGCTAGGTTTTCCGACAAGCAGAAATTTAACAATTGAACAGATAGAGGAAATGGCGGATGTAAAAATTGAAAATCCTGAGGGAGTAATATACGACAATTCGGGTGTCTGGTCAAAGCGTTCGGCATTCATTGCCCATACTTCATACTGGTCTGCAAGGGGAACTTTTGCAAACGGAGTTGTTAAAAGTTTTGTCAACGGAACAAAATTCCAGTATGATAAAAAATATCAAGACAAAGTTTTAAAAAGGAAGAATAAGAAATCAGAGGTGTTATAAATGACAGAAACAACAATACAGGCGGTTCTTTTTGACCCGGGGTTTGCACAGCACACAACCATTTTATCAATAAGTGCCGAATATATTTACGCAAATCTTGAACAATTTAAAAATTTCGGACAGAAAAAATTCCAGTTCAAAATGGCGTACCCGAAACTGAAACACATGGCTGAAAACAATGTCGGTTTTTGTTTGGGCAGTCTTTTGTGGGCGACCTATATAAAATCTCTGGGAGATGTAACAATTGAAGGAAATCCCTGTCTTGGTGATGAATATGATGAGGCGGAGGCAGTAGAAGAAGCTGATTATTCAATAGCGTTTTTTGACAGACTAAAAAAAGATGCAAAGTATTACATAAACGAAAATTATGAATATGACCCGCTTGATGTAATTATTTTAAGGGCATACAAGGAATTTTTGACCATAAATAAGGGCTTTACATCAACGAATACCACAGCACATCTTGAATTGCCGAAAGGTTTTTCAATTCCCGGCAAGAGCGACTGCGAAAAAATAAATGACAAAATAAAAGAAGTTATACAAACGGGTAATTTACTTGATTTAAAAGAAGTTTTGGGTTTGGCATACAAAAAATAATATGAACGAGTTAAAAGAAAAACTTTATCAGATGTTTATTCTGGGGCTTTCGGGCGGGGAATACAAAAGTGCGTTGCAGAAAGGTCTCGGGGGAATTATCTTTTTTAAAGACGACATAAAAAGTGCATCGCAGTTTCGTTCACTTATAAAAGAGTTGAAAAGTTATGCAAAAATTCCGCCGTTTATGTCCATAGACCAAGAAGGCGGACGGGTTGAAAGAACTGAAAACATACATAACGGAAAAAAATATTTATCCGCAAAATTTGCAGCAGAAAAAGGTGATGAATTTCTTGCCAAACAAACGGATGAGATAGCGAAAGAACTGGTTTCTTACGGTATAAATCTGAACTTTGCCCCCTGTGTCGATGTAAATACAAACCCTGATAATCCTATTATCGGGGAAAGAGCGTTTTCATCAGATACTAACACAGTTTGCCGATGCGGAAAATCAGTTTCCGAAATATACCGCAAAAACGGTATTATACCATGTGTAAAACATTTCCCGGGGCATGGGGATGCAAATGCTGATTCTCACCTGACCTTACCTCAAATAGACCTTTCGCTTGAAGAAATGGAGAAAACTCACATAAAACCTTTTAAATGTGCCTGTGATGATAAAATCGAAATGGTTATGGTTGCTCATCTTCATTGCACCTGCTTTGAAAAAGAGCCGATTCCCACATCACTAAGTCTAAATGCACTTTCTTATCTTCGTAACAAACTGCATTTTGACGGGGTTGCAATTTCTGATGATATGGTTATGAAAGGTGTCAGCGCATTCGGAGAGGTGGAAGCATGCATTATGGGGATAAAGGCGGGGTTAAATATGTTTATATACAGAAATTCCGACCAAAAGACCATTGATATAATTGAGCAAATTTACCAAAAAGCACTCTCTGACAGTGAACTTTCCGAAAAAATCAGCAAATCTTTTGAAAAAATTATTAAACTGAAAAATCAATATTAATAACTTGCGTAAATGATATAAAAAAGTATAATTATAAAAAAGGGGAGAGTGTATGAATATAGAAAATATAAGAAAAACAGACCCGCAAGTAGCGGAACAGATAGAGTTAGAACTTAAACGCCAGCAGGAAACCATAGAACTTATAGCAAGTGAAAACTGCACATCATTAGCGGTTATGGAGGCATGCGGAAGTGTTTTAACAAATAAATATGCGGAAGGAAAACCGCACAAAAGGTATTACAACGGTTGCGAACACATAGACGTAATTGAAGAACTTGCACAAAAAAGGGCATGCGCACTTTTTAATATGGATCACGCAAATGTTCAGCCTCACAGCGGCGCACAAGCGAATATGGCTGTTTTTATGGCAACCATGCAGCCCGGTGACAGAGTTTTGAGCATGGATTTATCCAACGGCGGTCACCTTTCTCATGGTTCGCCTGTTAATTTTTCAGGCATGTACTATGACGTAAAAAGTTACGGTATAAATGATAACGGCGAAATTGACTATGATGACGTAAGACAAAAAGCCATCGAACATAAGCCGAAACTGATTATCTGCGGAGCAAGCAACTATTCAAAAATAATTGATTTCAAAAAGTTCAGAGAAATCGCAGATGAAGTCGGCGCATTACTTTTGGCTGATATTGCCCATATTGCGGGACTTGTTGCAACGGGTGAACATCCGTCACCTGCACCGTATTGTGATTTTGTAACAACAACAACTCACAAATCACTAAGAGGTCCGCGCGGCGGTATCATTATGTGCAGGGAAGAATTTGCACAGGCGATTGACAAAGCCGTATTCCCCGGACTTCAGGGCGGGCCTTTGGAGCATATTATCGCGGGAAAAGCGGTTGCTTTATTAGAAGCCTCAAAACCCGAATTTAAAGAATACGCAAAACAAATTGTCAAAAATGCTAAAGCACTTGCGCAAGGGTTAATGGATGAGGGTTTGGATATTGTCGGCGGTATGACTGAAAATCATCTTATGACACTTGATTTGAGAAAAAATGGCAAAACGGGTAAAGATATTGCAAATGTTTTGGAACGTGTTGGTATTACCGCAAATAAAAATACCGTTCCGAACGATCCGCAGTCACCTTTTGTAACATCAGGTATAAGACTTGGTACACCGGCTGTTACAACAAGAGGATTTAAGGAAGAAGATATGACAGAAGTTGCAAAAATTATTGCATCGGCAGTATTTTCATCCGATAATGAAATGGCACTGAAAAATCTCAGAGAACGCTCTTTGAAACTGTGCGCAAAACATCCGTTGTATTAATAAAGGAGAAAACACCATAATCAAGTTACCAACATTAGAACATTCGCATATAATCGGTTCGGTAATAGCCTACATTTTTGGGGTATTTCTTGTTCCGCTGGTTATAAATTTTTCAAAAAAAGAGGGGCTTGTTGACCTCCCGAATGACAGAAAAATTCATACCAAACCGATTTCAAGAATAGGCGGAGTTGCCATTTGGGCAAGTACGATGCTGACTTTTTTATGCCTTGTTTTGATGAATTATTATCCGTACGGAAAACTGGTGTCCGGAATTTTGCTCGGCAGTTCTCTGATGTTTCTTTTGGGCTTGATTGACGATGTTTACGGGCTTGGGGCAAAATTTAAACTTTTAATTCAGGTATCAATTGCAACAATGGTGTATTTGCTTGGGGTTCAGATTGACAGTATTCCGTTCTTTGGCGGCATTGATTTGGGTTGGTTCTCCTATCCGATTACTCTTTTGTGGATAGTCGGAATTTCAAATGCACTTAATTTTATTGACGGAGTTGACGGACTTGCGGGTTCTGTTGTGACGGTAAACGCAATCACTTTGGCTATCCTTGCAATAACTCTCAGCCCTCCAAATCCGATTAGCGCACTTATAGGTTTTATTTTGGCAGGTTCAATGCTTGCATTTCTAACTTTTAACTTTAATCCTGCAAAAATCTTTATGGGTGACAGCGGAGCATTGTTTTCGGGATTTTTGCTTGCTACAATATCAATAACCGGTGTTATGAAGGTTGCAACTCTTGCTATTTTATTACCGTTTGTAGTTTTAGCGGTGCCGATTATGGATATTACATATTCAAGCCTCAGAAGAATAGCCAAAGGGCAGTCACCTTTTGTTGCGGATGCCGAGCATATACATCACAAATTACTCCATGCAGGATTTTCTCAGAAGAAAACCGTTGTTATTTTAACATCTGTCGCAATTTTGGCGGGCGGTCTGGCTTGTCTTTTTGCAAGTCATAATGCTATAAAGTATGACTTTTTCTTAACTCTGGCGCTTGTCGGCATCATGCTTTTACTGAATTTAGTAAGGGTATTGACAAAAAAATAATATCGATATATAATGTGAAAAAATTTAGGGTTTGATTACTCAGTTTTATTTAGGTAAGTTTTCTGCCGAGGTGAAATATTTAAGTGCAAATCCTACCATAGGACTCAATAAAGTAATAAACTTGTGAGTCATGTCGTATGAACATAAGGAAGAACTATTATGGTAGTAGAAGCAGTAAGTAACAAAAGACACAGCATATTTATACCGGTTGCACAGGGTGCAGTAGTTGGTGCTGCTCTCGGTTATGGTGCAAAATATGCCCTCCCTCTTACACACGAAGAAAAAAATAGCGATGAGTACATTAAAGTAAGCAACAAGATTAACAGAGAAAAAACTCAGTTCAATGTCAGAACAGAGAAATTTGTTAATTCTTTGAAAGCAAAGGAAGACAAAACATTAGCCGAAGATATGTTTGTAAAATTGTTTAACGGAATGAAGGAAGGCGATACCGTTAAAAAATCCGACCTCAGAGAAGCTCTTAAATCTCTGGGTGAAGAATCAAAAGAACAACTTGTTGCATTCAAAAAATTATGCAAAAAGAGTTCTCTGATAGCCGAAAAAACAGCAAAACAATGTCTTAATGCTTACAATTTGGTTACGAAACATATCAGACCGACCGGGTTCTTCCTTACAGCTGGTGCTGTTACCGGCGCAGTTATTGCCGCAGCGCACGATGTTTTGAAAACAGAAGTACAAACTATGTCAAAATAAAAATAATTAATTGAGTCTAATAAATCTAAAGACAGGAATCACACCTCCTGTCTTTTCTTTTTGTAAGAGTATAATGGTGCGAAACATCGCACTCTATATTTTCCCCCTCTCCTAAGGAATAGGAGAGGGGTGGGTGAGGCATGAATTTGTTAGGCAGAAAGTAAGTATGTTGGGTATTCCTGCCCAACAAATTATTTTGGTAACTATATAGAATGTTACAGGCTAAAAGTACCGTCATTCTGAGCGAAG
>CAMHMW010000037.1 GCA_946186335.1 uncultured Candidatus Melainabacteria bacterium | reverse complement strand
AAATTCCCGTAAAAGGTTATATATATACCTCAAATGACAACCTTATAGGCGGCGGTTTAACTCCTCCTGCAGAATGGGTCAAAATGCCGCATTATCAGGACAGATTTCAGGGAATTGGCTGGATTCACAGAGGGGCAACCCTCCAGATGCGTCCGGGTGGAACACGTATGATGGGGACTCATACGAAACTCCCTGTAGGAGAACAACAGATTATTGTCTTGACTGCCCCGACAGAAGTGACTCATACTATAACAGAATACTAATGAGTGTATTGATAAATTTTGTGTTTGCAGTTTTTTGACATGAAATGAACAATTTTTTGTTCTCGGCGTTATAGTGTTAACAAATTGACAAATGGTATATCTACGCTAAAATGTTGTTAAGACATAAGAGGAGGGATTGATATGAAAAAAATATTATTGGCAGGATTGTTGTTATTAGGTGCAAATTCAGTATTTGCTGCCTCAAATTACTCCTATCAGCAGGAAGCAATTGTCCCCGCTTATAATTCGGATGCTTATTCTCAAGAAACATACAGAGTTGAAAATAATACATTAAAAGGTCGTATTGTGACTGTTCCGGCAGGACAGGAATTTCGTGCGGTTTTGACAACACCGGTAAGTTCTGAAACTGCAGTTGCAGGTCAGACTGTTACAATGGCATTAAATTCTGATTTTTACTATAACGGTAATCTTATTGCCCCTGCGGGAAGTTCTGTTGTCGGTACTGTCATTGATGCTTCAAAAGCAAAACATGGAAGTTTAAACGGTAAATTAACATTAAGATTTACAAGTATCATAACTCCGAACGGTCAGAATATTCCGATTTCTGCTGTTATTAAGACAAGTGACAGCACAGGAACGCTTATTGGCGGCACGAAAATGGATGTAGCAAAAGACTATGCAAAGGATTTGGCTTTAGGTGCAGGTGCAGGTGCTCTTGCGGGTGTTATAATTTCACCATTGGCAGGAGGAAGTATCGGCAGAGGAACAGCACTGGCAACTGCTGTCGGCGCGGGTGGTGGTCTTGCAAAATCCATCTGGGATAAGGGAAGTGATGTTGAAATTCCCGTCAACGCTATGTTGGAGTTAACATTAACTCAGCCGATAACGGTTAATCCGATTAATACACAAGAATAGTAAAATCGGGTAATAATATTATTAATATTTTAAAATACAATCAAGACAAATGATAGTAAATCAGATTTGTTGTTAGGGAATAAAATGTCACTATTAGGAAAATACACAGAAAATACAAAAAGTACAACTCAATATTCGGGTACAAGAAAACAATACACAGAGTACAGAATGCCCGCAGTTACAAGGGAGGATAAGGAATCCGTATCTTTGAAAAAGGGTATCGTAATATCATCTGTTCTACACCCGGTTGTAATCGGTATTTGTCTTTTAATAACCGCAATATTGGCATTTTTCGGAATAAACTTTCATTTGTTTGACAAACCAAAACCAAAAGTTCAGGATATAGAATTTGTTTTGGTTGATAAAGAAGATACTCCAAAGGATAAGAATACAAAATTCAGAGCGGATAAAAATTCAAGAACCGGAGGGATAAATGATCCGAAAAGACCTGTTTCCATGCCTTCAGCAAGTCCGGCACAAAAACCGAAACCGTCTGCTCCGTCACCCTCTCCGGCTTCCAAAAAGCCGAGTATATTAAATAAAATAACTCAGCAGATTACCCAAAAACCGGTTCAGAAGCCTACGCAAACTACAACTACACAAAAGTATGTTGCTCCTGCACCGACACCTACACCTGCAGTCCCAAAACCACAGGTGGCAAGACCAACGGCTCCTACACCTCGTCCGTCAATGAGACCGGAAAATACGCCGAAAGCGGTTCAAAGACCCTCAACTTCGCCGTTTAAAGTTCCTGTGCCGTCAGGTGGTACAACCACAGGACAGTATGCAACAGGGCCCGTCAGCGGTTCAGGTTCATCCAAAAACGGTGGTACACAAGGCGGTGGTACATATTCTCCAAACCCGTCACTTGCTCCTATCGGCAGCGGCTCAGGCTCTAAAACCGGCAGCGGTTCAGGTACAAGCGGGCGTGGTACAGGTTCAGGCGGCGGCACAGGTTCAGGCGGCGGAAATCCCGGCGGAGGCGGGGGACGTCCCGGTATCGATGCCATAAGAGAACCTGACTTCGGCCCATATATGAAAGAATTGCAAAGACGTATCAAAATGAATTGGGATCCGCCAAAGGGTAATGAAAGTAAACGTGTTGTTTTATTATTCAAAATTGCAAAAGACGGCAGATTATTATCTTGCAGTGTGTTTAAATCATCAGGTTTGCCGAATGCGGACAATGCGGCGATAAATGCGGTAAAACTGGCTGCTCCGTTCAGACCGTTACCGCCCGAATACAAAGGTCAAAATATAGATATTCAATTTACATTTGATTATAATGTATTTGGAGCAACAAAATATTAGTGATTAGGGAAAAGTAATACAAGAAAAGAGGATAAAATTATGGAACTACTTATTGAAGCTATTAAAATGGACTGGTGGATATTATTGCCGATATTCGCATGTTCGATTCTGGTTGTCGGAGTTATGATTAGCAAATGGTCTTTTTATTCAAAAAACCAGCGTGATATTGCGGCAATTATGAGAGATTTGAACAGAGATTTGTCAAAGAATGATATGACAGCGGCTCAGAATACTGCCCTTCGCTGCGGCGGTGTAATCGGTGAAGTTATTGAAGAAGCAGTCAGAATTTTCTCGGAACAGAAAGAAAGTTTTTCCCGTTCATTTGACATTTCGGCAGCGCTAGCTACAAGAAAACTTGAAAGACACTTGACAATACTTGGTACAATAGGTGGTGTTGCTCCGTTCTTAGGTTTGTTGGGTACGGTTACAAGAATATTGTTTACATTTAAAGAAATGGCAGGTTCAAGCCAAATGGGACAGGCTGCTGATGTTATGTCAGGTATCGGTTCAGCACTTATTGCTACTGCAATGGGTTTAGGTGTTGCTATTGCCGCAGTTATTCTGTTTAACTCTTTCCAATCAATTGTTAAACACTACGAGGATGATTTCCAGCTTATCAAGTTGCTCTTCTTGAGTTATGCAGACGGCGAAACACCGACTACTCAGTCAAGATATACTCAGCAGGCAACATCAACGGTTTCAAGAGTAAATTTATAATATAGTGGTATAATTATGGCATTTTCAAATAAGAAAAAACAAAAACTTTTTACTGAAATAAATATTACACCGTTAACGGATATCTTTTTGGTTCTGTTAATTATAATGATGGTTGTTGCGCCGACATTCAGTTCAATGGATAACTCTGTTGAAGCCCCGGAAATTAATAACGGGCTGAATATTGAAGATGAAAAAACGACAATATCCATAACAAGGGATGGCTCTATGTATATTAACGGTGAAAGTATTAAGCCTAATCAGTTAACGGACAAGCTGCTTGCAGTCAGAGGTGATGCTGAAAATCCAGAGGTTGTTGTAAAAGCGGATAAAGCAGTCAGAAGTTCGGTTATTATGAACGTAATGGATGCCGCTCAAAATGCAGAATACAAAAAACTTATTGTTGCGGGTGAACCCCTCAGCAAGAAAGAAGAAAGAGAGTTACAGAAAAAACATCAGGTAGAAGTGCCGGGGGATAGAGAATAATGAGAGAAACTTTTAATGAAATCAATATAACGCCGTTAACTGATATTTTCCTCGTACTTTTAATTATTATGATGGTTGTGGCTCCGTTATTGGATAAACAGGGTATAAGTCTTACCGTTCCCGAAAATGTTGAACAATCACAAATGGACGATAAAGACCCTCAGATTTTAACAATAGTTGTTACTCAAGGCGATAAGTATCTCATAAATAATGAAGAAGTAAACCCTGATATTTTGGGAACTGTCTTATCTCAGGAAATAAAAAAATACCCTGACGGCTTACTGATTCAGGCTGACGGTTCTTCTTCCCATGGTGCTGTTGTAAAACTTATGGATAAAGCCCGTTATGCAGGAGTTAAGGCTATTTCGTTAGACCAAATATAAAATTCCTTATTTATTTATAACCCTTTTTAATTCGTCAATGACAACATCTAAGGCGCCTTGTTGTTCTGCAAAAATTGTTTTACAATCTTCGCATGCCTGATTATAAAATTCAGCATCCGATAATAATTTTTCAATATATGCGGATAATTCTTTTGGCGTTTTTACAATTTTACCTGCGTTTGAACGTGACAGGAGCCAGTAAATATCACGGAAGTTATGGATAGACGGCCCTGTTATTGTCGGCTTTGAGTAAACGGTAGCTTCTAAGGGGTTGTGACCGCCTGTTTTGTTAAAACTCCCACCAATAAAGGCAAAGGCGCATATTGAATACATTTTGCTCAATTCACCCATAGTATCAAGGATGATAACGTCTTTATCCGTAAATTTGTCATCTTTTGAACGGTATCCGAAATTCAACTCCAGTTCGTTTGCTAATGTTGTAATTTGCGGTACTCTGTTCATGTGTCTTGGTACAAGGAGAAGTTTTGTATCGGGGTATTTCTCGTGTTTTTCTTTAAATATTTTTAAAACGATTTCGTCTTCCCCTTTGTGGGTACTGCCGGCAATAATTACTCTGAAGCCGTCCTGACCCATATCTACCGATTCGGTTGATTTTTTTACGTCAAATTTCAGGTTTTTCATAACAAAAGTTCTGTCTTCGGGTGCGCCTATTGAAATGAGTTTGTTTTTGTCTATCTCGCTTTGGGTGAGAATTTTTGTATATTTTGAAAGAACCATTTTAAAAAAGTGTTTCATCCGTTTGTAAAGATGGTATGTTGAATCTGACATTCTTCCATTAATACAGTACAGTTTGATATTTTTTGCTTTACAGAAGAATGAGAATACGGGCCACAATTCTGTTTCAGCAATTAGAACGATATTTGGATTAACTTTTCCAATAAACGATGCGACACAAAACGGAATATCAAACGGGAAATATGTGATAAAGTCAGCAATTTCCGAGAATTTCTTTTTTGCAATTTCCTGCCCCGTTTTTGTCCCAGTTGTTACTACGATTTTATATTCAGGAAAAATTTCTTTCGTCTTTTTTATAAGATTTTCAAGTGCAATTACTTCCCCCACAGAAACCCCGTGGTACATTATAACCTTATCTCCGAGATGCGGAGCTCTGAAAAATCCTAATTTTTCTCTCCAACCATATAAGAATTTACCGTTGAAAACACGGACTATATAATAAAACGGTAAAAGCAATATAAACAGAAATGTCGTAACAAGACCGTACAAAAACAGCTCGCTGAACATTGAGATTATAACAAGAATAATCAGAAATATTATAATTGCATAAGTTATCATAACAGTAATTATACATCAAAATAACTCAACATGTTGACACAATACACAAAAATTTATAAAATCGGAATATGGCGATAGTATATTTAAGTTTAGGGTCAAATAAAGGTGACAGAATCGGCTATGTTCAGCAGGCAGCAGGTCTGCTCGGAGCAGATTCGGGGATTACTATTGTCAGAACTTCTGCTTTTTATGAAACAGAACCCTGGAATATGAATACAAAAACGTGGTTTGTAAATGCCATAGTTGAGGTGAAAACCAAATACTCTCCGAAGGAACTTTTGGATATATGTCAGCGTATTGAAAAACAACTCGGCAGAGAGCATAAAACAGCAAGCAATTATGAGGACAGAACCATTGATATTGACATTCTTTTTTACAATAAGGACATTATAAATGAAGAAAACCTCGTTATTCCTCACAAATACGTTCATTTAAGAGCGTTTAACCTTGTTCCTATGATGGAATTAAATTCGGAATATGAACATCCTGTTTTACATAAAACAATAGTTGAAATGCACAACGATTTGGAAAATCCCGAAATGGTATTTTTGTATGGCACAAGAGTTGATTTCTAAGCGGATAGCCGTAATCGGCGGAGGTCCGGCAGGTTGTATTTGTGCAAAATTTTTACTTGATGAGGGCTTTTCTATCACAATTTTTGATAAAGGTGAACTATTGAAAACATTGCTTCCAACAGGCGGGGGTAAGTGTAATTTGGCTTTTGCAGAGTATGATTTCAAAGAACTCGCAAAAAATTATCCCAGAGGAGAAAAGTTTTTATATTCGGTATTTTCCCGTTTCGGGACATCTGATACGGTTGAATTTTTCAAAAGTATAGGGGTTGAAACTTATGTAAGGGAAGATAACAGAATTTTTCCGACATCAAATTCATCGGCTGATGTCAGAGATAAATTTTTGAGAGTATTAAAAGGGGTAAAATATATTCGAGAAAAGGTTACCAATATTCTGCCCCCTGCCACGGCTTCGCCGGTACTTTCCCCTCCTCTGGTGGGAATGTCCGAGGGGGTAAATAGTTATAAGATATTTACGGATAAAGGTGAATA
Source organism: uncultured Candidatus Melainabacteria bacterium (assembly GCA_946186335.1). GTDB lineage: Bacteria > Cyanobacteriota > Vampirovibrionia > Gastranaerophilales > Gastranaerophilaceae > Zag111. Next base: position 6,845 of record CAMHMW010000037.1, on the reverse strand, counting down.
TTTATTTGATAATGTTGTAGTTGCAACCGGCGGAAAATCGTATGAAATTTTGAAAAATCTTGATATAAACATTATTCCCCCGACAAAATCGCTTGTTGGTCTGATAACAAAGGATGATTATTCCGGTCTTTCGGGGGTTAGTCTGAAAAATGTTAAATGCGCAAAATTCTCCGGCGATATTCTTTTTACCCATAAAGGTATTTCCGGTCCGTTGGTTTATACACTGTCATCAATTGATGCGAGAAAAGAATTTCCTTATCAACTTGAATTTGAGTTTATTGACCAAAAACTTAACCCGCAGGAATTTTTGGATAAAAATTCTCATAAAGAAATAAAAAATCTGCTGGGGCAATTTGTTCCAAAATCCTTTGCGGAATTTTACCTGAAATCACTCGGGTTAAATTCTGAAACCATGTGTCACAAAATTGACGGAAAAACCAGAGATTTGATTTTTAACAATCTGAAAAATTATAAAATAACCGTTACGGGAAAAATCCCCGATAGTGAAGTCGTAACTTGCGGAGGGGTTGATTTAAAAGAAATTAATCCGAAAACTCTTGCTTCTAAGAAATATTCGGGTTTGTACTTCTGCGGGGAGGTTCTTGATATTGACGGTTTTTGCGGAGGTTTTAATCTGCAAAACTGCTGGGCAACGGGTTATGTCGTATCTCAGAGTATAATTGAAAAATTTATTTAAGCCCTTGTTCAACCTGTGCTTTATGAATTTTTGTGTAAAGTTCATGTTTATTCAGATATCTGAACTTTTCAATTAATTTTCTCAATTGGTCTTTCTGAGCAATTAAAACAGGCTCCATTCCCTCTTTTACCGCATATAAAGAGTGCGTATTCCCGCTGTTAAATCTTCCCATTTTATAAACGAGTTCAAAATCATCATAACCGAGCTTTTCATCCGCTTCTATAACTCTTTTATCAAAGATTTTTGCTCTCCACGGTCTGTATTCAACTCCGCTGTAATAATTGTGTACCGCTTTTATAAAGTCTTTATTAGTTTTAATTCCGAATGCCGGATTATAACCTGTAACCGTTAAATTTGACTGCATAATTTTTCTCCTGATAGTGTATTATGTTTCATATAAAATCAGAAAAAAATATTTTTTGCTACCAAAAACTTTTGTATTATAATAATTATGTTATTAGTTAGGGGGATCCGCCCCGGGCGGGGTAAATTTCAGATTTGCCCAATTGTAAGCAAGTGTTTTTGCTTATGATTTCTGCCCTAAAAGAGAAAGGATAGAAAATGGAAAAGAACAACGAAACTTTGAGTATTTTAAGACACTCAACCTCACACATCATGGCACAAGCCGTTCAAAGCTTGTTTCCCTCGGCAAAGTTAGCCATCGGGCCATCAACTGCTGACGGTTTTTACTATGATTTTGATTTAACTGACGGACATGCGTTCACAGAAGACGATTTAACGAAAATTGAAGAAAAAATGAAAGAAATAGTTAAACAAAATCTTACATTTGAACGTTATGAAATTCCTGATGTGCAGGCTCAAATTGATGAATTTAAGGCGCAGGGCGAAATTTACAAGGCAGAACTTCTGGAAGAACACAGAAACGATAATCCGACTTTATACATAACAAAAGATAAAGACGGAAATGCTTTGTTTAATGATCTTTGTGCAGGACCTCACCTTCCGAATACTTCATATATTAAAGCCAACGCATTTAAACTCTTAAAGGTTGCGGGTGCGTATTGGAGAGGTAATGAGAAGAATAAGATGCTCCAGAGAATTTATGCAACTGCATATTGGAATAAAGAGGATTTACAGGCTTATCTGACATTTTTGGAAGAAGCCGAAAAACGTGACCACAGAAAACTTGGTACAAAACTTGACCTTTTCTCTACCAGAGAAGAACTTGGCGGCGGACTTGTATTGTGGCACCCGAATTTGGCTTGTGTCAGAGAACAAATTGAAAACTACTGGAGAGAAGAACACAGAAAACGCGGTTACGTTATTGTAAATACTCCGCAAATTGCAAAATCAACTCTTTGGGAAATATCAGGGCACATGGATCATTACAAAGAAAATATGTTCTTTGTTCAAAAGGATGAAGATTCTGATGCGCAATATGTTGTAAAACCGATGAATTGTCCGTTTCATATCTTGATTTATCAGGCAAACAGATATTCATACCGTTCTTTGCCGCTGCGTATGGCTGAACTCGGTACGGTTTACCGTAAAGAAAAATCGGGTGCTTTATCAGGCTTAACCCGTGTACAGGGCTTTACTCAGGATGATGCTCATATCTTCTGTACCCCCGAACAGTTAGTTGATGAAATTAACGATATTATTGATTTTGTTGCCGATACTATGGCGATATTTAATATGGAATTTGAAGTTGAACTCTCAACCCGTCCCGAAAGTTTTGTAGGTGAAATAGAAAATTGGAATAAGGCGGAAGCAGGCTTGAAAGAAGCAATGGAACGCCGCGGAATGAAATATGACATAAATGAAGGTGACGGTGCTTTCTACGGTCCGAAAATTGACTTCAAAGTCAAAGATGCTATCGGAAGAACATGGCAATGTGCAACAATTCAGTTAGACTTCAACTTGCCTGCAAGATTTGATATTAAGTATCAGGATAAAGACGGTCAGTTAAAGACTCCCCTTATGTTACACCGCGTAATTTTCGGTTCAATGGAAAGATTCCATGGTATTCTTATAGAACACTATGCAGGTGCTTTCCCGACATGGCTTGCTCCGACTCAGGTAAACATTGTTCCGATTTCAAACGAAAAACACGTTGATTTCGCAGAAGAAGTTTACAAGAAAATGAGAAAAGCAGGTATTCGTGTTAACCTTGATGATCGTTCCGAAAGTATGAACTATAAAATAAGAGAGAGTTTGCAGGATAAGAAAATTCCTTATGTTTGTGTAATCGGGGATAAGGAGATTGAAGCAGACTCTGTTGCTGTTCGTGCAAGAGGAATCGGGCAAATCGGAGTATTTAAAATTGATGAATTCATTGAAAAAATACTCGAAGAGGTAAAAACTAAGGCGAATAAATCTTTTGCATCTCAGGATGCCTAGAAAAAAGGAAGGATTTAATCCTTCCTTTTTTTTCTAAACTTCTGTGTCAATTTTTTTGTTTTTTGTTCGTTTACCCTTTGGTGTCGGTTCGTTGTATCTGAAAGCATTTCCGCTGTTATATGCTTCGACTGTTTCTTTCAGTCCTTTGCGAATTTCCTTGATTTTTTCACGGTCGGCTTTTAGTGCATCTTTCAGCGGTTTACGTTTATCTTTCGCTGTTTTGCTTATTGCCTTGGAATACGGCTTACCGATTTCTTTTAGCAAACCTTCAAAGTATCCGTCTAAAAGTAATTCGTCATTTTCATTAAAAGATATGTCTATTGTCTTTTTAGACCCGAGAAAATCTTTATTTTTCCCGTTGAGAAATTCTTTTCTTGAAATTTTACCGTGGAACATTTCTTCAATAAGTTCAACATAATTTTTTGCTTTTGAAGTTAAACTGTCGTATTTGTCGTTATCAAAAAATCTTTTTACACCGAGTTCTTTAAATTTTCTCAGGTGAGAATATACAAAATGGGATTCCCTGCTTTTTGATTTACGGTAATTTTCGCCGAACAGTATAATCATTTCGTGCGGAATTTGGTTTGAAGATTCTTTAACGTAACTTCTTACAAATCTCATTTGTATATCTTCGTATCCGGAACCCTGCGGTTTGCTGATACAATACCTGTATTCTTCCGGAAGTTTTTTGATTTGAGCGGGAGTTATCATATCCGGGTTTAATCTTATATCCAAATCAGGAACTTTTTTGTTGACTTTCCCAAATTCTTCGTAAAATTCATCATGGGACGGAATATGGTCAAGTTGTTTTAAATCTGCGAGTAATTTTTTGACTTCTGGTAAATAATAACCTTTTTCTTCAAAATATGGAAGAATATGTTTATTTAACTCTTTATCTTTCGGGTTAGAAAGATAAGACATAATTATATTTTCTTCTTCTGTCGGAATGTAACCTCTTTTTATCAGTTTGTTCATTTGCATTGGAACTTTATCAAGTACATAACGACAACTTTCCATTTCGTTTAGCCAGTATAAAAGATTGTCGAAGTTGTACGGGTCTTTGCAATATCCTGTTATACGCAGAATGTCGTGAACTTTCATATCGCCCGAGCGAATCATTTTATTGACTCTGGTTTTGGGGTCTTTTACAAGGTGTTCAATATTATCGCTTATTTTGAAAATTCCGTCACTGCCCTCTGCAATCACTTTTGATACGGCATGATAAACTTTCCCGATAGCCAAAAGACGTGGGGTTTCCAGCGTGAACTGATCTTCAAGTGCATCCCCTATTGTATGCGGTTTGACGACAAATCTTGCTGCCCCAAATGATACAGTATCCGCCTTTAACGGAGAGAGATTATTTTCTTTTGCCGGATTTGACTGATAGTTGTTATTGTTCCGCTGATTTATTGATTTTAAATTTTGCAGGGGTGAAAATCTTTGGGTAAATAAATTTATATTCATGAATAATGCCTTTCCACTTTTTTATACTAAAAAGAAACATACAAAAATTTAACCAAAACCCAAAAAAGAACCCAAAATTGTAACATTAATTTACACGCATAAAAATTGGTCAGGAAATATGTTTGTAGTATTATTTAATTGTACAGTTGTAATTAAGTTATAGTAATTTAGTTATAGATAAGGAGGGCAAATATGCCAAAAACAATTACAGTTGACGGTAACTATGCTGCCGCTCACGTGGCTTATGCTTTGAGCGAAGTTTCAGCAATTTACCCGATTACCCCTTCTTCAACCATGGGTGAATGGATTGACGAGTGGGCTTCACAACACAAAGAAAATATCTGGGGCAAAGAAGTAAGAGTTGCAGAAATGCAGTCAGAAGCAGGTGCGGCAGGTGCCGTTCATGGTTCTCTGGCAGCAGGTGCTTTAACTTCTACCTACACAGCATCACAAGGTTTATTGCTGATGATTCCTGTTATGCACAAAGTTGCAGGTGAAATGTTACCTTGCGTATTTCACGTTGCTGCCCGTGCATTGGCTGCTCAGTCATTGGCTATTTTCGGTGACCATACAGACGTTATGGGCTGCCGTAACACAGGTTTTGCAATGTTAGCCGCAAACTCCGTTCAGGAAGAAATGGATTTGGCTCTTGTTGCTCATTTGGCAACTTATAAAGCAAAAGTTCCGTTCTTACAGTTCTTTGACGGTTTCAGAACTTCTCACGAAGTTCACAAAATTGAAGAAATATCTTATGAAGATATTAAATCATTAGTTGAACCGAAATATATTGAAGAATTCAGACAAAGAGCATTAAGACCGGAAGCACCGGTATGTAAAGTAGGTGCTCAAAATACCGATGTATATTTCCAGGGTCGTGAAACAGTTAATAAATACTATGATGCAGTTCCGGATATTGTTCAGGAATATATGGATAAAGTTGCTAAACTTACCGGACGTCAATATCATCCGTTTGATTATGTCGGCGCACCTGATGCCACAGATGTTATAGTTGCTATCGGTTCAGGTTGTGAAACTATCGAAGAAACAATTGAATATCTGAATGCAAAACGCGGCACAAAATATGGTTTGATTAAAGTAAGATTATACAGACCGTTTGATGTAAAACGTTTCAATGAAGCATTGCCTTCTACTGTTAAACGTATTGCAGTATTAGACAGAACAAAAGAACCCGGTTCAATCGGTGAACCTTTGTTCCTTGATGTTGTTGCAGCGTTAGAAGGTAAAAATATCAGAGTTATTGGCGGTCGTTACGGTTTATCTTCAAAAGAATTTACTCCGTCAATGGTTTATGCTATTTACAAACATTCTGAAAATAACGGCTTCCACGGATTTACAGTTGGTATTGAAGATGATGTGACTCATAAATCTTTGCCGATAACAGAACACATTGTAACAGAACCTGAAGGAACAACAAACTGTATGTTCTGGGGCTTGGGTTCTGACGGTACCGTTGGTGCTAACAAAAACTCAATTAAAATTATCGGTCAATATACAAACAAAGATGCTCAGGCATACTTTGCTTATGACTCTAAAAAATCATTTGGTGTAACGGTTTCTCACTTACGTTTCGGTGATAAACAAATTAAATCTACATATTTAATCACTGCACCTGATTTTGTTTCTTGTTCTGCTCACGCTTATATCGGCAGATACGATTTGTTAAAAGGTATTAAAGAAGGCGGAACTTTCCTTCTTAATTCACCATATACAAAAGAAGAAGCATTCTCACACTTAACACGTGATATGCAGAAAACAATTATTGATAAGAAAATCAAATTCTACAACGTAGATGCCGAAAAACTTATCAAAGAACAACCCGGTTTAAGAGGTAAAGGTGCAAATACCGTTATGATGGTTGCTTACTTCAAAGTTTCCGGAATTATTCCTTTTGAACAGGCACTTGAAGGTATGAAAGAAATGACTAAGAAAACCTTTAAGAAAAAAGGTGACGATGTTGTTAACATGAACCTTGCATTGATTGATGCGGCTGTTAACGCAACGGAAGAAGTCGTTATTCCTTCATCTTTAGATGGTGTTGCTTGTGCTGATGAAGTTAAGTTGATTTCAGACGATGCAACAGATTTTGCTAAGAAAATAATTGAGCCATCCATGAGACAAAAGGGAGATGATATTCCGGTTTCTGCTATGTCAGTTGACGGCGTAATTCCAACGGGTACAGCATGTCTTGAAAAACGAGGAATAGCACCCCGTGTTCCAAAATGGAATTCACAAAACTGCATTCAATGCGGAATTTGTGCGTCAGCATGTCCTCACGCTGCTATCAGAACGAAACTTGCGGAAC
>CAMHMW010000036.1 GCA_946186335.1 uncultured Candidatus Melainabacteria bacterium | reverse complement strand
GGAGCAAAGCATAGAGCAGAGCCACGAACGAAGTGAGAGGCGAACACGTATCAACAGAAATGTTGAATTTTCGTTGTAAGTGTGAGCGGTGGCGTTTAATGCGAGGAGCAAAGCATAGAGCAGAGCCACGAACGAAGTGAGAGGCGAACACGTATCAACGGAAACGTTGAGTTTTCGTTGTAAGTGTGAGCGGTGGCGTTTAATGCGAGGAGCAAAGCGTAGAGCAGAGCCACGAAAAATTCTGTTTAACCGCCAACATTCATTTCTTTTTCAAAACCAAACAATGAACTTACGGATTCATCGTCATGAATACGTGAAATTGCCTGAGCCAAAAGCGGAGCAACTGAAACCTGTTTGATATTTGGGGGCATTTTGTCCATATCAAGAGGAATTGTATTTGTAACAATACATTCGGTAATCGGAGAAGAACCGAGTCTTTCAACCGCAGGACCCGAAAATACGGGGTGAGTTGCACCAACATAAATTTCTTTTGCACCTCTTGCTTTTAAGAGTTTTGCAGCCTCACAAATTGTACCTGCGGTATCAATAATATCATCAAACATCAGACAAACTTTACCTTCAACATCGCCGATAACGTTAGTTGCAATAGCCTCATTATGTTTGTCACGTCTTTTATCAATAATAGCAATCGGGATACCAAGTTTTTTCGCAAAATGTCTTGTTCTGTTTGCTCCTCCCATATCAGGAGAAACAGCAATCATATCATCAGCATTTATACCCAAACCCTGAATATAATTAACAAGAACATTTGTTGCAAAAATGTGGTCAACAAGAATATTGAAAAATCCCTGAATCTGACCTGTGTGCAAATCCATTGCAAGAACTCTGTCTGCACCTGCGGTAGTGAGTAAATCCGCAACAAGTTTTGCGGTAATTGCTTCTCTGCCTGATGTTTTACGGTCTTGTCTTGCATAACCGTAATACGGGATAACCGCCGTAATTGTTTTTGCGCTTGCACGTTTAAAAGCATCAATTATGATAAGCAATTCCACTAAATTTTCATTAACCGGATTGCAAACCGGCTGAACGATAAAAACATCATCCCCGCGGACACTTTCTTTAACCTGAACGTATATTTCACCGTCAGAAAAGTTTTTAACAACCATAGGTCCGACTGTTGTTCCCAAATAATCGGCAATTTCCTGAGCCAATTTAGGATTTGAACGTCCTGAAAACAGTTTGATGTCATGTGTCGGGTTGATTGCACGTTCCAACTGAGGATATGTCATTTCTTCAATCGCAGCCATTATATAATCCTTTCTTCACACTTACCGCATTGTCAATTATAAAACCATTCCTGCTTATCTACAAGTTATTTTTAAGTTTTGTAATATTAAATAAACCGCCTGAAAATATTTTTTGCTAAAAAAATGACGGACTGTTACATCCGCCATTTTTATTTGTTTTAAACAATTAAACCATTTCTGCAATTTTAGATGCGTTTTTGTTTGCAATTTCAACAAGTGATGAAATTGTAGCAATCATAGAGATTGTTGAATTTAATTTGTTTACGCAAGAACCGCAGCCAATAGCCGATGCACCTGCCGCAAAAGCAAACGGTGCGGTTGTCGGGTTAATACCGGTTGCTGTCATAACAGGTATTTCAACATTTCTTACAAGTTCAATTGTGTTTGAAATTGTCAATTCTGCTCTGTCCATCAACGCTCTTGCACCGGATAAATTAGCTTCTGTTGAATAATGACCTTCAGTCTGAATTAAATCAACACCCATAGATTCGAGTTTAACAGCCAAAGCGATTTGATCAGCCGTCGGAATTTCACCCGGAATTGTAACTGACATAAATACTTCTCTGCCATCAAGCATTGAAATTGTTTCTTCAACCATTTTCAATACATCGTTAGCATCAAATGACATACCTTTTTTGTAAAGAACATCAAAATTACCGAATTCAATGGCATCAGCCCCCAATTCAACTGCTCTAACAAGTTCTGACGGAACAATTGATGAAACAAATATCGGCATATCCGTCATTGAACGAACTTCTGTTATAATATCTTCTCTTGCACAAATGTCAACAGCTGTTGCATGAGCCGTTTCAGCTGATGTAACAACTTTTTTAATATTTTCAATATCAAAATTATCGATACCTGCGATAACTTTCACTGCACGTTTTTCTTCAAGTGCGTGTCTGAATAAATCAATTCTTGCCATAATTTTCTCCTTCGTTACTGTTTAAGACATAATGTCTTTCCAGATTATACACTAAAATTTTAATATTTTCAAGAACTAACCTCAAAAAGCCATTATAGAGAATACCTTTTGGAAATAAGAATAAAAATAATTTATATAAAAGAGGTCAGACATGAAAATAAAAATTGTATTATTTATATTGTTATTTACATTCGCACTGCATTTAGAACCTGTTTTCGGAGAGTATGCACCTGATGAAGCCATAAATATTTCGGTCTATGAAAAAATAAGCCCTGCAATTGTTTCAATAGAAGCACAGGTTAAAGACGGGGTTTCGGCAGGAACGGGCTGTATAGTATCTTCTGACGGACTTATTCTGACCGGCTCGCATGTTGTGGAAGATTACAAGGAAATTGAAGTCACAACCCATAACGGTCAAACCTACAAAGCGCAGTTTATCGCACAAATGGGTAAAAACAAAGATTTGGCACTTATAAAAATTAATCCCAAAAAGCCGTTGGCAACCGTATCATTTGCAGATTCCGAAAGCGTAAAAGTCGGGCAGAAGGTTCTTACTATCGGCAACCCGTTCGGATTTTCAAACACATTAACTCTTGGGATAATTTCAAGAATAGATTACGTGAAAAACCGTTTTCAAACCGATGCGGCAATAAATCCCGGATGTTCGGGAGGACCTTTACTTAATTCAACCGGACAGGTTATCGGAATAAGCCAGTCCATTTATAACCCCGACCATAATATTTCAAATATCGGAATAGGTTTTGCAATACCGTCTAACGAAGCAATAAAATTTATCGCATCTGTTGATAAGAAAAAACTCTCAGGAAAGAAATGATTATATATATTTTGCCACTAATCGTAATTTTTGGTATAATCACAGGTGAGGTGATTATATATGAGAGAAGAATTGTTAGCTATACTTGAAAAAAACAGCAGAATTGATTTCAACGAACTTGCAATAATGCTGGGGACAACGGAAGAAGAAGTTTTAAAGGAAATTTCCGAATTGGAAAATGAAGGTATTATCTGCGGTTATCATACCCTTATAAACTGGGACAAGACTTCTATTGAAAAGGTTACGGGACTGATTGAAGTTAAGGTAACGCCCCAAAGAGGCAAAGGGTTTGACGAAATGGCGGAAAGAATTTATAAATATCCGGAAGTAAAAGCAGTATATCTTATGTCGGGGGGATATGACCTTTTGGTTATACTTGAAGAAAAAACATTGAAAGAAATTGCAGGTTTTGTATCTGATAAACTCTCAACCCTTGACAGTGTTCTGAGTACCACAACCCACTTTATCCTAAAAAAATACAAAGACCACGGTACGGTTTTGAAGAAGGCAGAAAAGGATGAAAGAGAGGTTATAATTCCATGAGAAACTTTCTTGCCGACAGAGTGGTAAATATTAAGCCGTCAGGAATACGAAAATTCTTCGACATTGTATCCGAGATGAAAGATGCAATATCTCTCGGAGTCGGAGAACCTGACTTTGATACCCCGTGGCATATAAGGGAGGAAGGAATTTATGCCTTTGAAAGAGGCAAGACCTTTTATACATCAAATGCAGGTTTAAAAGATTTAAGGACTGAAATTTCAAAATATATTGAACGCAAACAGGGAGTGATTTATGACCCTGACTGTGAAATTCTTGTAACCGTCGGAGGTTCGGAAGCCATTGACATAGGACTTCGTGCTGTTTTAAACCCCGGAGATGAAGTTATCATTCCTCAGCCATCTTATGTTTCTTATGAACCATGTACAATTTTGGCAGGGGGAAAACCTGTTATCGTTGAACTTAAAGCAGAAAACGAATTTAGGCTGACGCCGGAACAGTTATCAAACGCAATAACTCCGAAAACAAAAGTCTTGATTCTTCCCTATCCGAATAACCCGACAGGGGGCATTATGGAACGGGATGATTTGGAAAAAATTGCTAAAATCATAATTGAAAAAGATATTCTTGTAATGTCTGATGAAATATATTCGGCTCTGACCTATAAAGATAAGCACACCTCAATTATTGAACTTGACGGAATGAGAGAAAGAACAATAATGATAAACGGTTTTTCAAAGGCTTATGCAATGACAGGGTGGCGGCTCGGATATGCCTGCGCTCCGAAAGAAATTATAAAACAGATGACAAAGATTCATCAGTTTGCAATTATGTGCGCTCCGACAATAAGTCAGTATGCGGCAATAGAAGCGCTTAAAAACGGGGATGAAAATGTCGAAGAAATGAGAAAATCGTATAATCAGCGCCGCAGATTTCTAATGCACCGATTTAAGGAAATCGGGCTTGAATGTTTTGAACCCTTCGGGGCATTTTATGTATTCCCCTGTATAAAAGAATTTGGAATGACAAGCGAAGAATTTGCAACAAGATTTTTGAAAGAAGAAAAAGTTGCACTTGTTCCCGGCACCGCATTTGGAGAGTGCGGCGAGGGTTATCTGAGAATTTCTTACGCCTATTCAATTGATAATTTAAAAATTGCAATCGGACGTTTGGAAAAGTTTATAAACAGATTAAGAGAAGAAAAAACTTCCCGATAGTGTCTATAAAATGTAGGCATTTACAATTTCACCGTAATATACGGTATGATAGTCCCTGTTTGCTCTAGGGTTGTCTGAAGGAACATCCTGCGGATAATAAATATCTTTTACAACCGCCGGAATTTTTGTTTCATCCTGCTCCTGTTTATATATAACTTTACATTCAATTGTAAGCGGAATTTCTTTTATTGCAGGAGATTTTACGCTGATTCCGTCAACAGGTGTCAAATTACATTCCGCAAGTTTATCAACATCTTTTCCTGTTTTTGTTCCGATATGGACAACAGATTTTGCAATTTCGGGGGTCCTGTTAATCGGTACCGATATCGTAAATTCTTTTGTTGCCTCTATCTGTTCATGAGTAAATCTTCCCTGACGAATGTATATGGAAAATATTGTTTTGCCCCATTCTATACCGAATTGTCCCCAACCGATTGCCATAGAATCAATTTTATCACCGTTTTTTGTATTAACCAAAATTCCTTTTGGTAATTCCGACATAATTTTCGGTAAATATTCAATAACATCAATTTGTTCCATATAACCACTCCTTTTTTTATTCGAAATTATAGCATAAATTTCAAATTTCTGATATAATACCGCATGTTATGTATGATATAAATTTTGTTGAAGTGTCAGATATTGAACAATTTGCTGATTATGCCAGCCAAATCTGGAACGAGTTTTGGCCAACATTCCTTGCGGAAGCACAAATCGACTACAGAAACAATAATTTTGAACCCAAAAGAACAATAGATAACCAAATTGCTAATAAAGATTATATTTATTACTACATAACATGCGACAGCCAGAGAGTCGGCTATATCGGAATTGACCCGACAGAGGGTGAGTCTTTACACCTTGCAAATCTCTACATAATTAAAGAATGCAGGCATAAAGGAATTGGGGCGAAAGCATTTGAATTTGTAAAAATTTTTGCACGTGAGCACAAATACCAGAAGGTATATCTGACTGTCAGCCGAAACAACAAAGAAGCATTAAAAGCATACAATTTGTGGGGCTTTAAAATAATAGATGCGGTTGTTACGGGTGTCGGCGGCGGGTTCACCATGGACGACTTTATTATGGAGTTTTATCTCTAAATCAGTGCTTTACGGGTTATTGAGTTTTTGCATTATCAAATACCATTTTCAAATGATTGACTAAAATAAAAACAACTTGTAAAATAAATATAACAAGGAGGTTATATGTCAAAAAATTTAGTAGCATATTTTTCAGCAAGCGGTGTTACAAGAAGGGTAGCAAAAAACCTTGCACAGGTTGTAAAAGGTGATTTGTACGAAATTAAACCCGTTGTTCCATATACGGACGCAGATTTAAACTGGATGGATAAGCAGGCAAGAAGTACGAAAGAGATGAATGATAAGAGTTTTCGTCCGGAAATTGTTGACGATGATGCTCATATTGAAAATTACGATACAATTTATTTGGGATTTCCCATCTGGTGGTACGTTGCTCCTACAATTGTAAACACATTTCTTGAAAAGTATGATTTTTCAGGCAAAAAGATTATTGTTTTTGCAACATCAGGCGGAAGCGGTATCGGCGGTACAATTGAAAATCTTAAACCGAGTGTTGATAAATCAACAGTTTTTGTCGCAGGCGGAATGCTTAACCACAACCCGAATATTGAAGATTTGAAACAGTGGGTCAGTATTTTAGATGCATAAAATTCTTTATCAAAAATAATCACAAAAGCAACTCGAATTTCGGGTTGCTTTTTGGTATTATTTTATTAAATTATTATCAGGGTATAAATTTTGAGCGAGAATAAAGTAGTAAAATTTAAAAAGCCGGTAAAAAAAGCCTCTGACACATCCTCTAAAAGAGGGTATGCCCTTTATAACGAGGGCATGTGTTTTGATAATCAGGGGAAAGACAAACTTGCCCTGAAAAAATATCTTGAATCAGAAAAATGCGGATATGAATCAGCCGATTTATTTGCTTATATCGCAAGGATTTACAATGTATTTGAAGATTTTGAAAAGGCAAAAATTTATGCAAAAAAATCAATTGATATAGACAGCGAATACGCTTATCCGCACTATTTAATGGGCGGTTCATGCTATGAACTTGAAGATTACGTAAATTCGTTGAAATACTATCTGAAAGCGGAAAAATTGGGATATGATTACAATGTCGTTATGTACAGGGATATTTCGGATGTTTACGGAAAAATCAGCCCCGATAATATTATTAAACAACTTGAATATGCGACAAAAGCAATTGATATTGACCCGGATAACGCCTATTCATATTACTGGAAAGGGTGGATATATTTTAAACATGACTATTATGCTCAGGCTTTAAAATATTTCTTAAAATCAGAAAAACTTGGGTACAGTTCATTCAGTTCGTATTACGAAATTTCCTACTGCTATACAATGACGGATAACCTTAATAAAGCCCTTGCTTACGCAAATAAATGTATATTTATAGATAAAAACGACAATCTGGGATATTACCGAAAGGGCTGGGCATACTACAATGTGGGAGATTACAAACACGCAAAAAAGATGTTTCTTATAGCCGAGAAAAAAGGAAATCTGATGTCTGATATGTATTCAAGTTTGGGCTATATATACCAACTTGAAGGTGATTTTAATCCGGCATGCTCATACTGTCAGAAAGCAATAGACATTGATAAAAACGATGTTGACGCATATACCCAGATGGGAAATGTTTATGCCGCCCTGAAAAAAGATTATAAAACCGCACTCAAATATTACAAAAAGGCGTTTGCAAAAGGAGATAATTTCAACGAAGGTTTTTATGTAAACTATGCTATGCTTTACTACATGCTTAACCGTCACAGTATGGCATTAAAAGTTACGGAACAGGCAATGGAGATATTTCCGGACAGTTACAACCTGCTTACACTAAAAATCGGCTCGGTTCAGATGAAAAAACAGTATGAACTCGGACAAAAACTGACTGATGATTTAATTAAAATTGAACCCGAAAATGAGTGGAATTACTATTATCTCGCTCTTGCAAACTACAACAGAAAAGTAAAAGACAGAGATTATGACAATGTACTGCATTATATGTCACTTATAAAAAATGAAGAAGTACTTGATATGGGAGGATGTTACGCCGTCATAAGTTTCTGTTGGTATGAACTGAAAAATTACAAAAGAAGTCTTGAATATTTCATAAAGTTTTTTGACTCAAAAATATGTGAAGAATTTTTGGTTAAAAACAAGAAAGAACTGGTAAAATACTACAAAAGACTTTCAAAAAAATTTCCTGATAACACTTTTTTAAAAGAACTGAAAGACAGATACCCCGAATACTTTGGAAAATAATTTGCCAAATGTTATATTTTCGTGAAAATTTTGACATTACATCATTTTGCTGGTATTGTAGTCATGTTATAAATAGAATGAGGAAACTCAGTTTTATTTAATGTTTTGGGATAAATTAGACTAGGAGCAGAATAGAAGATGAAGAGATTATTGAGTGCGTTGTTAACCCTGACGTTGATGTTTTCATATACAGGCATGGCAATGGCAATTAATGAAATGCCGAAAGGACAGACAAGACTGCAGGCAGCACCGAATGCGAAAACAATTGAACTGGCTTTTGTTTTTGACGGACCGTCAGATAAGAACGCATCTGTTTTAAAAACTTTCCAGCAAACAATTACACGTTCTCTTTTACCGGATTACAAAGCATCATTTCCGAGCGATTTGGTATTTACGGGCGACTGGACGGAAAAAGGAGCTATCAATGCTTCTAACAAAGCTTTGGCATCACGTGCAAGAATGGTTATTTCTCTTGGTTATATGTCAAGTAACTATTATGCAGGCAAGCAAAACAAAAACAAATACGTTGTTACAATTGACCAGTACGGTCTGAGAGATTTCGGGGATAAATTCTTTAACCCGATGCAGCAGACAGCTAATGACTTTGTGACATTCCAAAAACTGGTTCCGGACATCAAAAAATCTGCAATTCTTATGAATGCAAACTTCTACAATACAGAAAAGGACTGGTCTGCAAGTATTTCCAAAAAACTTAAAGAAAAAAACTGTACCCTTGATTTTGTGATTGTACCGGTTACATCGGATATTAAAGGCTCGCTTGCAAAAATTCCGTCAGGAGTTGATTCTGTATTTGTAACACCTTTATACAACCTTTCAACCGAACAGAGAAAAGAATTATATAAAATTCTTATGGATAAGAAATTACCGACATTTTCATCGGTTGGCCGTGAAGATGTAGATATAGGCGCAATGTTGGGAACTTCAACCTTTGATGTTGATAAAAAACTCGCAGAAGCAACCTCGTTTAATATTCACGGAACACTGCACGGCAACGTTGTTAAAAACGAGAAAATCCCGTTCTATGATGATAAGGTTATTTTCTTTAATTCCGATACGGCAGAAAAAGTCGGATATGTTGCACCTTTGAGATTGCTTAATAATGCGGTAACGATTTCTCACAAGGAGTTGCCAAAATACAGTTTGGGAACATTGCTGGATGCGTTAGATGAAAACAACCTTGATATTAAAAGAAAACAATACTTAATCAGTGCGGCACGCAGATCCGTAGCCAGCGCATATTTAAGATATTTACCGACACTAAGGCTTGATTTGGGTTATCAGTCTTATAATGATTCTTATGCACACTCTTATGCCGGGGTTCCGACACATGCCGGTTCATTTACGGTTGCAATGGATCAGGTTTTGTATTCTCCCGATTTGGTTACCAATATTATCGTTAAACACAAAAAATTAAAATTTGATAAGGCTGAGGAGGCTTTAACAAGAGCTAATACCGAATATAATGTCGGCAACCTGTATATTGAAACCCTTATGCTTGAAAATATGGTAAAAGTACAGGAAGAATTTGTGCAGGAAACAAGAGAAAACCTCGCAATTGCCAGAGTCCGTGAAAAAACTGGCAAATGCGGATATGAAGAAGTTTTCCGCTGGGCAGGAGAAGTCAGCGAACAGGAGAAAAAACTTCTCAGCATGCAGGCTGATTACAAAAACCTGAAGGTAACAATAAACAAATTATTAAATCACGATCAAAAGGCTGATTTTACGTTCGTACCGTTAACAGCAAGTGATCCCGCATTTTTCACAACAGATTTGCATGTCATTGATCACGTAAGAAACCCCAAAAAATTAGAAAAATTTACGGATATGTTAATTGACGAAGTAATTTACCTTTCACCCGAAACAACTAAATTAAAAGCGGCTATCGCAATGAAAAAGGCTGAAATGGGCAATTATGTGCAAAAATTCCTGTTACCTAATGCAAAAATGTCATTAGAATACGGAACAATGTACGACAGAATGCTGCCTTATGAAGATTCCGCACATAACCAACTGAGATCCGGAACGGCAACTGCAATGTCAGATGCAACTCAAGCTCAGACATTTGGTGAAACCTATGCAGCAACAGGAGATGCCGTAACTGCCTCCGCAGCAGGTGTTGGTGCCGGCGCACAAGCATTTAGTAACGCATGGAGTAATTCACCATACCTGAATTTAGACAAAACTTCATTAAGATTCTTTATCGGAGCTCAATGGAAACCGATAGAAGGCGGTCATAAATTTGCGGAAATTGCAAGATGCAAATCTGAACTTAATGAACTTAATGCATACTTAAATGAAGTAAATACCGAAATTGAAATGCAGGTTCGTACAGTTGTAAACAGAGCAATTTCAAAATACTTTATGATTGAAAAATCATATAAGGCAATGTTTACTCAGGCAGAAAACTACGAAATGGTTAAGGCTAAATATTTAAGAGGAGAAGTTCCTATAAATCAAATAGCAGATGCCCAACGTTTATACTTTGATGCAAAATTGGATGCCCTAAATTCACAATATGAATTTTTCAAAGAACTTATCTGGGTACAGAGAGGCTTGTTATCCGTCAACTGGACAAAGGCTTCCCCTGATGCTAAAAAATGGATAAAAGGAGTTCCGGAAATATTACCGGCAGAAGAAGATTTTTCTCTGTAAAAAACATTAAAAACAAAAAGAGGAAAGGCATCAGTCTTTCCTCTTTTTTATCGCAATAAGTAAGTTGGGCATTCTGTCCAACAATTCTAAATTTTAAAATTCTCAAAAATTTCCGCAATAGCAGCATTTCCTTTCGGAGAATAACTGTCGGAAACCTCATAAACTTTTGTCTTATCGGGAGATAATCTCATACTCAGATACTGATACATAACATCTGGGTCTGCATCAAACTCATTAACACCTGTCATTTTTTCACCGGTTTTATCCAAAAGATAGTAATTCTTTGACTCCCCTAAATCCTGCAATATTGCCAGTTCGGTTTTTGTTTCATCCATTATTGCTCTTAAAGTCGCATACTTCTCATCTGCCAGAACATCCGACCTTAACGGGATATATTCATCAACAGACATGAGTATGCCGTCATTGTATTTTGCAGTATGCTTAATATCACCTGCCGTTATAATTTTTTCAACAAGTTTACCCTTAGGTGAGAGTTTCAAATCTTCAATAATTTCATCCCCGAAAGCGTTAAGTCGTTCAATATGAGTCTTGGGGGCAACAGATACGGGCTTCTTTCCTCTTGTTACGGCAAAATATGCTATTCCGCCCAGAACAATTGCCCCAAAAGCACCCAAAACCGCCTTGTTTTTCGTAAATAAATCTTTTTTGTCTTTTGAATTTTCATCAGATTTCACCGGCTCAGCCGTTGTTTTAGTTGGCTGCGGCATCGTTTGGGTCATCGTAACTGGTTTATTAAGTTGTGCAGAAATTAAATTCATACTATTGTTCCGGTTCTTTCAGGATGTCGGCATATTTTTGCAATTCATCCAAAATAGGCTGGTATCTTTCATTAAGTTCAAATCTGACCACATCAGGATTTTCGCTGCTAACGATTTTCATATCAATTTTTGCCTGCAAAGCATTTTTTAAAACTTCCGGAATATTTATTGCAGTCGGATGTTCACTTGCCAAATTTTCATAATACTGTTCTATATAATTTGACGGAATTCGCTCTTTCCAGTTTATATCATTACGTGTTCCGCCCTCATTATATGTAATATCCGTTATTCCCAGCAAATCGGCAAATGATATTTGAAATTTTTTGGTTGTCAGTAATTCTGAAAATTTTGCATTAACCAATTCTTTATCATCACTTGCAATTTTTTTGCAAAAATCATCTCGCTGCGATGCTCTTGTATTATCCATATTCAAATAACCGGCAAGATATAACGGATTCCATGACGGGTCATTTTTTGTCCAATCACGCTTAATCATTTTCATTGCCGGAATTGAATCATGTGATCCTACAAGATACCAGTTATTTTCGGCAGAAGTTTGAGCTTTTGAAAATTCTAACTGAGAAATTCCGGGAAGTTTTAAATCATTGTAAAATACCTTGGTAAATGCTTCCGGTTGACTGCATAAATCTTCCCATATCGCATCATAAGGGTCAAGCCCGTGTTCTTTGAGGGTCGGAAGCACAATCTTATTCATTATATTTGAATGATACGTTTTGCTGCCATCTGCATGTACATATTCGCATGAATAATTTTTATAATCATCCAACGCTCTCCCATCAGCCCACATTTGAGAAATATATTTGCCATTTACAGGATTTTCGTATGGATTGTTTATGAGTTTTTTATTTTCGTCAAAAACCAAACTGTTATTTTCAATTACAAACGGCTCAACCAAACCCATGACATGATCTATTCTCAAATTTTCACAAAATTCAAGTGCATAATCCAACTTGTTTTTCAAAAACATTCCTGCAGAACCCAGTCCGTCAGATGTAAACAATTTTCTCGGATTTAAAACAGGAATGTCCCATGCCTGCGGGTTTTTACCTGTGCCTTCGGATGCTCCGAGTTGAAATCCGTCAATAAAAGCATCACGGCAACGCCAGTAATCAGCCTTTGAACACCCCACAAGCAAATCGTTTATATATTTAAACCCTCTTTCTTCACGCCATTTTTGATTTTCCTTAATCTGTTTTGTTGCAATAAACTGTTCAAATTTATGCAGATTAATCTCTCGCTTATGCTCTGTTAAAAGTTCGTTGTATCTTGCTTTTGCATCTTCATTCCCTTTTTTGACAAGTCTTATTAAATCTTCATCCAGCGGGTTTTTCCAATCTTCAAAAACATCCGTTCCGTAATGTTTTGAAAGTACATTAAAAATCCCTTCATCAGTCAGGCGAGAATTGTGTTTTTGTAAAAATGCTTTATACTCTTTTGCCAATGCTATTGCCTGCGGCTGTCCTTTTTGAAATTTTGTTTTAAAATTATCATAACTTTCGCTGAGTGCGACATCATATATCTTTTCTGCTTCGTCAAAATCTGATAAAGTATAATTTTCATAAGATTTTTCCGGCTCCCGAGTTAGAGCATTATATGTTTCTTTTGATAAAATTTTACCGTATTTTTCGGTCGTTAAATCACTCAAATCAATAAACAATCTGTTTTTTATAAATGCAGAACTATTATAAGGTGAGATTACAAGTCCTTTTTCATCTGATTCCAGTTCCCCGACAGGTCCCAGTTGGTTTCCGTTGAACCCGTATAACATTAAAAACTTTGTATATTCCTCAGCCGCCTTGCCGTATGGTGAGCCGATATAGGTATCTCTCCCGAGCGCAGGAAAACATGACCCGTGTGTTATCA
>CAMHMW010000035.1 GCA_946186335.1 uncultured Candidatus Melainabacteria bacterium | reverse complement strand
TGAGTGTACTGGGCGCAAGTACGATTACCGGTGTTACAAACGGCGGAAGCGGTACGTTTAACATTTCGCCACAAGGACATAGAGACAATATCGGGTACAGAGGGTACACAGACTTCAATGTTGGACAGGGTGACGTTGCGAACCTTGAATTTAGCCACGACGGAGCTAATATTGATACCTTTTTGAACATGGTAACAAACAAGATCAACATCAACGGTGTTGTTAACTCAATGAGAAACGGCAATTTCTATAACGGGAAAGCTGTCTTTGTTTCACCAAACGGCATGGTTGTCGGAGCATCAGGTGTATTAAACGTCGGTTCATTAGGCGTATATTCTGCGAGAATGACAGACACCGATTTTCAAAATATGGTTGATCATTTGGACAACGCAGCAGCAGCTGACCCTACATTTATACCGAACTGGGCAGACGGCACATACGGAGGAACAGGAAAAGTTCCTATTACAATCAATGGTAAAGTAATCACAACAGGTGATGTTGACATAAAAACCACCGGACTGGTAACCGTTGGGGATGCTGGTTCAGGTGGTATTGTAGCAGGCGTAAACGAAAACCAAAGAGCTGTTTATTCATCAGCAGATGCAGCTGAAACTCTTTTCAATAATTTGGTTAATACTAACAATATAAAAACTTCCGCAGGGAATCAGTATGCTTCAAATGCAGGCGGTAAAATCACAATAGTTTCAACAGGCAGAAGCGCTGTTAGCACTGATCCCAATTTTGGTGGTATTGTTGTTGCCGGTAACCTTGTAAATTATGGTAATGATGGTGAAATTTTATTAAGAAACACTACTATTAATGGTGAGGATTACCAACATGGTTATCATGCTATAATTGTTAGTGAAAACGGGAAATTAATGAATAAATCCGGAACATTGAATATAGAAAATTCTGCCGGTGATTTGTTGATTCACGGAGATGTCTATAACGGTGGAACGACAAACATTACGAACATAACAGATACCAGAGTTGTTTCAGATACCTATAACGGATTATCTATTACCGGTACAGTTGAGAGCGGAGGCTCTTTAACACTTAAAAACACAGGTTATTATGGAATAAATATTGGTACAGGTTCAGATGATAGTGCACATGTCAAAGGTGCAAACGTTAAAATTTACAATGGCTATGGCAACGGACAACATGGTACGGAACCATCAACTATTCCTTCTGACAACACAACCGGCGGAATAAATGTTTACGGAAAAGTTGAAGGCGCAGACATACTAGTATATAATACCGATAAAGGTGTTGATGGTATAAACATATATAATAATGGAACCGTTAGTGCTAACAGAAATACAGAGATATACAATGATGGCAGAGATGGTCTTAATGTACATGGCTCAGTTTCCTCAGGTAACGATACGACAATGGGCAATCTCGGAGAGAAGGGACTGAATGTATATAGCACCGGGGATGTTACCAGTTCGAACAACATTACTATGACAAACACCAGTGACAATATTGATCTTGGCGGAAGTGTTACAGGTGGTTTGAATGTTCAGGGTCTTGTTAACGCAAAACACAACGTTAATATGACAAGTAATAACAGCAATGTTGTAATCGGCGACAATACTCAAAACAGAAATAATTATGTAACCGCCGGAAGCAACATCGATATTACAGCAAATAACGCAAGCATATTGAACTTCGGCGTTGATAAAGTGCTTTTGAAAGCTGACGGCGATTTAACAATGAAAGCAAATAAGGGTACAATCGGTCTTGGCGTAAAACAAAATAAATGCTCAGGTACAAATTGTACAGGTATTGGTGAAAAATCAGACGGTGCAAGAGATTTTACAAAATCTATAAACGGAAACATCGGCGGTAAAGTTAAAGCAACAACAGATGCTCAAAATTCAAGCAATACCACAGATTATGTTATAAACTATGCAGCAATTGATTCAGATATGAATATTGATGCAATAAAGGCAGACGGTCGTGTAATTTTGACAGTTGACGATTCTGCACACGCAGGCATTGAAGGTCTTAATAATACGGGTCGTCATAATATGGTAAATAGCGGTTCCGGTACAAACATTGAAGGCTGGGGCGAATCATTAATTGCAAACGGCAGTATTGGTTCAGCAAGCAACAAGGTAACCTTTATCCAGAACAATGCAAGTGCAGCAGCAATGGATGCTTTGGCAAACGAAAATATTTACTTAAAAGAAAACAGTTTCAATGAATATGGCAGAACAGGCGAAATTACGCAAAACGATGTATGTTCAATGGTTGCACGTGAAGGCGATTTGGATGTTGAATTTGCAGGCAACACACATATTAAAAATATCACATCAGAAGGTGACTTAAAGGTTGTTACAAGAGGTAAAAATCTTGAAATTGATAACCTGGGTCACGTAAATGATAACGCATTAAAAGACTCAAACGGAAACTATGTTGATTACTTCGGACCATATACAAACGGTGAAGCAGACGGCGGTTTCCTTGAAGATGCAAGAAAAACCGAATCATTACCAAACAATGCAACAGTTAAAGCACTTGATATTAACCACGTAATCAGACCAACAGATGCTTTGGTTGACGGTAACCATGAGGCTTATGCAAAATCAAAAGTTATTGTTCACAATGCTTTAATTGATAAAGGTAAATTAGATATTACCGCTGACGAAATCTATGCAAACGGAATTTACGTAGATATGACAGTCGGCAAAGAATCAAAACGAGTTGATAACACGACCAATAAGGCTGAAGGTATCTATCTCGGTGAAGGAGAACCGCCAATTCCGACAGGACATGCGGTAAGACCTGATGATGTTACAGAAACCGGTCGTGAAGAAACAGAAAGAAACTACTACTATCCGGAAGGCGATGGTGATGGTATATATGACGGTCAGCAATCACACGTTGATGATGACGATAACGTTCAGGATGCTACTCCGTTAGATATTGAAGACGATCAGCCTGAACCGTCAGATACAGATACAGATATTGATACCGATATCGACACAGATACTGATATTGATACTGATACAGATATCGACACAGATACAGATACCGATACAGACTTAGATAACGATACAGATACTGATACGGACTTGGATACAGATACCGATACAGATACTGATGATGATCCTGAACCGGCAGATACGGATACCGATACAGATACGGATATCGACACAGATACCGATATTGATACAGATACCGATATTGACACAGATACTGATACAGATACGGACTTAGATAACGATACTGATACTGATACAGATAACGATACCGATACTGATACTGACTTAGATCTTGACAACGACACAGATACAGATACTGATATCGACACAGATACAGATATTGATACAGATACTGATATTGACACAGATCTTGACAGCGATACTGATACGGATTTGGATAACGATACAGATACTGATACCGACCTGGATACTGATACAGATACCGATACGGATGATGATGTACCGATTCCTCCGACACCTGTATATCCTGACGGCAGATTCTCATACATCAAGATTGATGACAGCGGAGTTGAAGCAATAGACAAACGTCAATATATGAGATTCAATGTAGCAACAAATAATAAACCTATCTTGATGGAAAACACAAACAACGGTATAAATGCACTGTTAGACATATCAAGAGGCGGTATCGCCATAAGAACCGATAACAGTCTAAAAGTCGGAGATGTTGTTCCTGTCCACATCACATACGGTGACATTAACATCAATGCAGATGTTCAGATTGTAAGTCAGGCTGATAACAGAGCCGGAGCGCAGTTCGTCAACCTTGACGAAGCAACAGCTAACCAGTTGTTATACCTGAGTTTGATACTTGATGACTCATCAGAACTGACGTTAGATTACTAAGGTTAATCCTTCATATAAATAAACAAGACCCGTCTTTTAGGCGGGTCTTTCATTTTGATTAATTCTATCAAAATGATATAAAGAAGATATTAATATTTAATTAAAGATATAAAGATTATGTAAGGAAATCAGAAATGGGTAATTTTTTAATTTATAATGATAATGTAAATTACAAAAGTATGGAGATTAAAGATATGTCATCAGTAAAAGAAATTCTTTCAGAATTAGAAAATGCAGATAACGTAACAAAAAATATATTAGAAAACGAATTGGTAAGCATCGGTCAGGATGCAGTTCCTCAATTAGTTGACCAATTACAGGTTGTAAGAGGCATTAAAAGAGGTGTTGTTGCAATGACTCTTATCAGATTGGGCGATATTTCAGTTGAATACTTAAAAAAAGCTGCTCACGAGAACAAAGATTTTGAATGGGTTGCACAATACTTAATCAGAGAAATCAAAGGTATTGCAGCATAATTAAAAGCATAGTACATAAATTTTCAAAACAGCAGGGTTTACTTATGTAAATCCTGTTTTTTATGATAAAATTCAAATATGAACGATTTAAAATATACATGTTTATTTGGGGGCGGAGCGATAAGAGGTGCTGCGCATGTTGGGGTTTTAAAGGCACTTGAAAGTATCGGAATAGAAACCACAACTCTTGCAGGCTCATCTGTAGGCTCAATTGTTGCCACATTATATGCAATTGGTTACACTTCCGATGAACTGGCAGAGATATTTTTATCCGTAAATTTTGAACTTTTCAGAGATATCTCGTTTGGATTTAACCAAAAATTTGCACTCAGCAAAGGAGAAGTTTTCCTTGACTGGATAAGAGAACTGATTGAAAAGAAATTTTACGGCGATAAATACGTTAAAGGGGAAATGGAACCTGTAAAATTCAAAGATATATCCAAAAATCTTGTAATAATAACAACAAACCTGAAAGAGTTTAAATGCAGAGAGTTTTCAAGTTATATGACACCTGATGAAGAAATAGCATTAGCGGTCAGAATTTCATGTTGTCTGCCGGGGCTTATGCGAGCCGTCACATTAGAAAATGAACTTCTTGTTGACGGAGATTTGATGAAGGGTAAACCCATGTGGTATCTTTCAGAAAACCTCAAAAAATCAAAAGACAGGATACTTGAAGTCAGGCTGGAGGGAAGTTTTACGGGTTCTGATGAAAATGCCCTTGAATATGTAAACGGCATGTACACATGTATGACATATTCTGAAACTGACTTTATAAAAAGCGTTTACGGAAACCGTGATAAGTACGATTACCTTGTAATAGATACGGGAAATGTCATTGTTGTTGATTTTAACCACCCGCAGGATAAACGACAGGAAATTATTGATAACGGATATAACCAGACTATAAGATATTTTAAAGACTATCTTGTGCAGAAAAAGACACGCATTTCAGAAATTTATGACGAAATTTTGTACAAAGTACGCAATGCACAGGGGTATATTATTTTAGGCAAATATCAAAATGCTAAAAGCACTGTTGCAGATATGTTTATATATCTCTCAAAAATTAAAGATGTAATTGATGAAGATGTGTATAATTCTCTGTGCGAATTTCAAAAACTGCTTTATAACAATGTTAAACACGGACTTTTGGGCTATTGCACATGTAACGACAAAAAACATGTTCAAAGCGTACTAAACGAAATAGTTGACGATTTGACGGGGAGAATAGAGGGGTTGAATAACTACATTTCAAAATTTTCCGTTTGACAATGAGCAATTTTTATAATAGTATTGACTTGTTGCTTGATAGAGCAATTGACAACTAAATAGCCGTGCTCCAGTGGCACTCTGCCATTTATGTATGGTTAATGTGCTCCAGTGGCGGAATCGGTAGACGCGTTGGACTTAAAATCCAATCGGGTGCAAACTCGGTGCCAGTTCAAGTCTGGCCTGGAGCAAACTTTAAAACACGACAAATGTCGTGTTTT
The DNA here is from genome assembly GCA_946186335.1 of uncultured Candidatus Melainabacteria bacterium. Taxonomy (GTDB): domain Bacteria; phylum Cyanobacteriota; class Vampirovibrionia; order Gastranaerophilales; family Gastranaerophilaceae; genus Zag111. The sequence goes on along the minus strand of CAMHMW010000035.1, from coordinate 8,376 downwards.
TTACTGCCATTTTGAAACTTTTTTGGTTTTATCACGTTTTGAGGCAGAAAAAGCTGTTGTTCTCGCCTTTAACAATAGTTTACGCCCCTCAGCATTTCTTGTATAAACGATTTCACAATCACCGATATATTTATTCCACAATTTTTTGAATAATTTTACATTCTTTTTATTTGTTGAAATTACGGCAGGAATTGAAAAATAATCTGTCTGACGAGCTCCGCCAATTCCTTTGCCTTTTCTTATTAACAGATAACGGGGGTTATCAATCGGATCAAGAAATTCTTGCAACGCCTTTATTAGCAGATTATTTTCTTCTGTCGGCAAATTTCTGCATGATAAAAATACCGATTCACCGTTCGTAACTTTAATTCCGACTTTTCTCAGAGAGGTATTTATCAAATCCATCTGCCACAGAGTTTCAAGATGGACAACAGCAATTTGTTTCATAACAGATGCTGCAGAACCTGTTTTTATAAATTTTATCAAAACATACCCTATACCAAACAAAAAGGCTGCAAACCATAACAGAAGCACCAACGGATAGAATAAGCCGCAGCAGAACAGTATATACAGAATTGCAATAAAGGTTAATCCCAACGATATAAATTCCTGTCTGTATCCTGAATAAACCAGCGTTTTTGTTGTCAAACAGGGTGATTCAACACCTGTCTGAATTGACATAACTGACTTGTTATAACCGGAAAATATCGCATCATCCCACCACTTTTTAGTTTGTTGTCTGTTACAGGCAAGAGATACGGATAATTTATTCAAATCAGCAAAAGCCTTCTCGCCCAGCAGATAAACTTTTGAAATAAAATCGGAAGAAATAACCCTGTCTATTCCGCTTGTAATTTCATGATTATCGTAATATGAAGGTGCTTCGTACCCGTCAAATCTCTTTGCAAGTCTTGACAAGTCATACATACCCTCAGTATTTTCAATATCCGGAAATTCAATCTCATCTTCGGAAATTATATCGCCTATAATATCAGATTTTTTCGGCACGCTGACAGAAGCCAAATGCCAGATATTAGAAATTTTATCAGGGTTATTGGCGTCCTTTCTGATGGCTCTCCCTCTCATCTGATTTGACAACATATATGAACTAACAGTGCTTGAAAGGATAAGTGAATTGATTACGGGTGCATCCCACCCCTCGCCCAAAAGCGACTGAGTTCCTACAAGAATTGTCAAAACACCCTGATTAAAAAGTTCTGTAACGACTGACACTATCTTTTGTCTTGCAGAATCTTTCGGGATAACTTTTATGTAATTTTCATCCTCTTTGTATTTAGTCACCGAAATACTGTCCTCAGATAAACCTTTTGTTTTCATAAGAGAATAAAGAGAGTTTTCAGCAACAGCAGGCATAACAATTAATGTACCGCAAAGAATACCGATACTTGCGCTATTACCGTATGCTTCATTCAAAGTACGCCAAAGGGGAACAACTCCCGGATGAGAATTATCATTATCCTCAGCCTTAATATAATCAGCAAGAACAACCATCCGCAAGTCTTTCCCAAGATTTTGAATTTCAACTCCCGCAATTTCTTTTACCGCATCAATCTTACCCACAGAATTTGCAACCTGTCTTTGAATTTTCGGGTTATCGTTTATCACAATACGCTTGTTATAAATAATTCCCGAATGCCTTGCCATATTTCCGTATTCTTCAATTTTATCTTCAAGCCCAGCAAACTCTCCGCAATGAGTTATTAAAAAGCCTTCAAGAAATGATTTGGCATTATCATAATTAAATTTTGGCAGATTATCGGTTTTTTCATTAAATAATGCGACAAACTTGTCGGGAACATCAAAACCCTTTGCCCTCAAAAGAACGGCGATTGATACATAAAATTTCGGGTCATCATAAATTTTTTCAATATCATCATCAGAGGGTGTCAAAAAACTCATTTTTGAAAGATTTTCAAGCAGTTCTTGGTCTGAAGTAATTTTTTTGAAAAATTCCGCAACAGCCCTGTTATGTCTTTTAATAAGTTCAGATTCATTTTCTTTTAACAGGGTAAAATAAACAAAATCCTGATGCGGACACAAATCACCGTTTTTAACCAGTTCAGGTATTGAAATCACCTCATCAATAGGACCGCAAAGTTCCTCATATCTTTGCCATTCACCTAAATCAACATCATAAGGGGGTGTTGCCGTAAGCGACATTGTCTGCTCAGGTATCACTTCTCCAATCAAATAATTCAGGGCTTTCCACCATTCATTTCTCAAATGGTGCGCCTCATCAAAACATAATAAGGAAATCTTCGCTTTTTTCAGAATTTTAATAATTTCATCAGCTTTTTTCGAATTAAAGCGCTTTGAAGAAGATATTGATTTTTCATCAACTTCTTCTTCCTCATTGTCATATTCAAAACACTCATCCTCAGGCAATTCTTTTTCTGATTTTGAAACAGAGCCTTCACAAAAAGCCGCTAATAACGCCTGATAGGTCGTAACCGTAATATATGCGGGTTGCCTGATATTCGTTGAAACCTTGTCATAATCTTTTTCATCAAGAAATGCCGAGCAAATACGTTCTTTCCACTGATTTTTTATGGTATTTGTCGGACATAATATCAGAGAAGGACGATTTATTCGTGAAATTACCTCTATCCCGAGAGTAGTTTTTCCCGCACCAGGTGCAGCTACAACGTGCAGTTTATCATCAGACAAATGATGAGATAAGTTATCCAGAATACGTTTCTGATAACTTCTCCATTTTCCCTTAAATCTTAAAACCTGCGCTTCACTCATTTCTGTATAATATCACATTTTAAAAATCATGGCAGATTAAATATTTAGTTTATAACCGCCACCATAGATAGTTTCAATGTATTTTTTGCCGTCAGAGATTTTATCAATTTTAGAGCGTAAATGTCTTATATGCACCCTTATTGTTTCAATATCATCATCGGGAGAATAACCCCAAATCTCTTTTAACAGCATAGCCGAAGAAACCATATTTCCATGGTTTTGAAAAAGCAGATTAAATATATCAAACTCAATTGGGGTCAATTTGACCTGTTTGTCATTTATTCGAACACTGTATTGTTCAGGCAAAAGTGTAATCTCACCTAACGTCAGCAAATCTCTTGTAGAAGCAGATTCGGGAATTTGATTGGTTCTTTTTAATAAAGCCCGAACTCTCACCAACAACTCCTCAACTTCAAACGGTTTAACCAAGTAATCATCCACTCCGATATTAAAACCGTTAACTTTGTCATTTAACTGAGAAAGAGCCGTCAGCATAATTATAGGGATATTTTTTGTATCATCATTTTGGCGAATTCTTTTTGCAACGGTAAAACCGTCAACATCAGGCATCATAACATCAAGAACAACCAAAGACGGCATCTCCTGTTTCACAAAAGCAAAGCCCTTCACTCCGTCAAAAGCCTGACAAACCTTATAACCGGCAAGTTCAAGGTTAACCTTAACAAGCTCATTTATTGCGATATCATCATCTATTACAACAATTTTATTATCCATACATAAATACTATTACAAAAATACCCGAATTGAATACAATTCATAAAACTTAATAAACATAACCGTTAAAAAATGACTATATAAGTGTATTTATGACAGTTATTGAATTTGAAAGAAAATATTTTATAAAAAAACTAACAAAAAATTATTTTTTAGTATATTATGTAATAGTGTGAAAATATACATTTATACAAAAGGAGAAAGATAAATTGACAGATTCACCTTTAGACATGTTCAAAATGAATTCCGAGCTTGAAGAAATACATTTAGGACAACATGTACTTGCAGAATTTTTTGAATGTGACCCGAATACATTAAACAGTATGGATAAAGTTGAAAAATATATGATTGATGCAGCATTGGAATGCGGTGCAACAATAGTTCAAAAATGTTTCCACATGTTTAATCCCTATGGAGTTTCGGGAGTAGTTATTATTTCCGAAAGCCATCTGGCAATTCATACTTGGCCTGAACTCGGGTATGCCGCAGTTGATTTATTTACCTGCGGAACAAAATGCGACCCGAAAGTTGCCTATGAGTTTCTGAAAAATAAGTTTAGCTCAAAAAGAGCAAGCTTTACAGAACTTAAAAGAGGCATAATCCAAAGAGATTCAATGGAAGTTGTTGAAAAACCGTTTGAGGTTATGCAGCAATTTATAAGTTAAACGCAAAAAAATATTTTTAGCGTTTTTAAAATAGTAAAACTAAATAGCCCGATAGGAGAGAGTAGCACAAAGGCAAAATATCCTGTCGGGCTATTTCAAATATAAATTAAGATAATACACTAAACTTAGAAATAAAAGGAGAAAATAATGAAACCAACAGGAATTATCCCCGGTATTACCCCAAGACACACAGATGAATTTACAGAACGATACAATAAATTATGGAATTATTTAAGACCGGACGGATTAAATGCAGTATTTGCACCGGTAAAAATGAAACCTGCCAAACAGGCAGAAGCAGCTGAAATATATTTCAAACCGACTGAATATATCCCAAACGCAGTTAAAGAAGAAGGCGTCGGTGAAATAATAGACTTCAGATTCGGCTAATTTTTCAGATAAAATTTAATAGCATCAGGAATAAAACTTATCAAATCTTCTGCCATTACGGAATATTCGGTAAGTTTTTCCTTTGCCAAATCTCCGCACAGTCCGTGAAGATATACACCAAGACAAGCACCTTCAAACATATCCATACCCTGAGCCAAAAGCCCCGAAATCATACCCGCAAGGACATCTCCTGAGCCTGCTTTTGCCATCGAATTATTACCGGTTGTATTTGTATATTCCCGACCGTCAGGGGAATACACATACGTTTTATGAGTTTTCAGAACTGTAATACAACCGAATTTTTCCGAAATTTCTCTTGCTGATTTTTTAATATCTGATAAAATTTCCTCGGTAGTTTTTTCCAAAAGTCTTGCTGCTTCTTTTGGGTGAGGGGTTAATATCAGATTTTTGATTTGAGAATTTTTATATAAATCATAGTTTTTTGCCAAAATATTTAACCCGTCTGCATCTACCAAAACCCTTTGAGAAGGTTTGATGCATCCTAAAAAAGTTTTGAAAATTTCTAACGCATCAAAATTCGTTGATAAACCGCATCCGATTTCAATAACATCAGCGTTTTCAATATATTGAGTCATATCTTTTCGCGGCAGGAACACAACATTTTGAGTTTGAGATGCCACCGCATCAATAACTCTGTCCGTAGAACACAGGAAACAATATCCGCAACCGATTTTTAGCGCAGATAGACTTGAAAGACAAGCCGCACCCGACATATAATCGGAACCCGCTATATTTAACACTCTGCCATAGGTTGCTTTGTTTGAATTTTCAATACGTTTCGGAAGTTTATAGTCCATTTTGCCTTATCGCCTCATATGCTACTATTGCAACAGAATTTGATAAATTTAAACTCCTCTGCCCCTCCCTCATCGGAATAGTTCTGGCATGAGAATCTTTTACATATTTTTCGGGCAAACCTCTGGTTTCAGGACCGAAAACAATAAAATCACCATCTTTAAATTCAATATCCGTATATAATTTATCAGTTTTTGTTGTTAGGTAATAAAAAGTCCCATCGGGAAATTCGTTATACAATTCGTCCATTGAATTAACTTTATGCAAATCAACACTGTCCCAATAGTCAAGCCCCGCACGTTTTGTATATTTACTGGTTAAAGAAAAGCCTAATTTTCCTACCAGATACAAACTTGCGCCGGTACAAGCACATAATCTTGCTATATTTCCCGTATTTTGAGGAATTTCAGGTTCATACAACACGATATTTAATTTAGCCATAAAAAAACCTTACTTAAATAATTTACCGCTTTCCGCAACAACAGGAATTGCACGAACTACACAGAAGGTAATTGCAAACCATGCAGAAATAATTGCGATTAGTCGTATAATATCAGCCGCCTGCTCGTTTAAGCCGGGAATATATGCCGTAATCAAAAGGACAAACGCAACAACTTTTGCAACCGCATAACTGACTCTCATAAATTTTGAAGCACAGATGAACTTACCCCAAGAGGTTGACTGCATTGATTTTTCACCAAAAGGAGTCATACCCTTTGAAAGTGCAATACTTCTGATTCCGTCAGTAGTAAACGCTCTTGCAACACAAATTAACGGGAACAGAATATTCAGCCAGCCCATAACCGCAAAAGCAATCCAGTATGACATTTCAACAATTCTGTCACCTAATATATCAAGTACCGCACCCCACTCTGAGGACTGATTATATTTTCTTGCAATATATCCGTCAACTCCGTCCATAGCAAATGCAATTATTGTTAACGATACAGACCAGATATAAGCCGTTGTTGTATGTACATACAGTAAACCTATAGCAATAAATGCTATAAAAATTCGGCTTACTGAAACTATATTCGCAGTATTATTTTTAATATCCATAATATCCCTCTTACTGTCGGATTTTCCGATACAAATTATCTATTTTACATCTTTTTTAGAACGGGAAAGCGCAAAATCAAAATTATCAAGATTTTTAGCCCTGTCCCCAAGCATTATTCTTTCGGCTTCTTCCAAAATGCTTACAACAATAAAACCGTTTTCTCCGTCAGACCGGGCTTTTTTACCGGTTTCACAACAACTGATAAAGTGCTGACATTCGAGTTTTAACGGCTCAATCTCCAAAATATCCGGCTGGAACACCTCACTGCTTCCCGCCTTAAAGTTTTCATATATTGTAAGTTTATGGTCGGGAACTGTGTCATCAAGAATTGCTGTCTTCTTAGTCCCTCGCACCAACAACTGAACGTGTTTTTTGGGAGTAATCCAACTGTCTGAAATCTGACCGACCATTCCGCCCTCAAATTCGACAGTCAAATGTGTAATATCCATAATGTCATTTCTGTCTGATGAACACCCTACAGCAGATATAACTCTTACAGGGTCTTTCCCCGTTACATAACTCATCATTGAAACATCATGAGGAGCCAAATCCCACATTACACTTCTGTCATTTTTGAAATAATTTATATTCAAACGGTCACTCTGTGCGTAAACGATTTCTCCGAGTTCGCCCGCCTCTATCATCATTTTTAAACGATTTACGGCAGGATGATACAAAAGCAAATGTCCGACCATAAGAATTAGCCCCTTACTATCAGCAAGGTCAGCCAAATCTCTTGCTTCCTGTGCAACTGTTGAAATCGGTTTTTCAACGTAAACGTGTTTTCCCGCTTCCAGCATAGCCTTAACGAACCTAAAATGAGTATGGCTCGGTGTAACAACAACAACACCCGTTATATCTTTACTGTTAATAATATCGTGAAAATCTTTCGTCGTTTTTACGTCGGGATACTGTTCATGAACTTTTGCCAAATTTTCATCATCCAAATCGCAAACCATACCGAGAGCATTCAGATTATAAAAATTTCTGACAATATTTCTGCCCCATAAGCCGCAACCTAATACTGCTATTTTTTGATTACTCATATTATCTAACCTTCTTAAATAAAACTACTCTTAATATAATTATAGACTTGAAAATCTATTTTGCAAACATTTAACATTACTGCATCCTGTTTTGGCGCTCCTGTTCCTTTAATGCCTGTGCGCCCTGAAGCAGAATATTGCACATATCCTGATATCTCTCATAGAAAAGTTCTTTATCCTCAGGCGGGAACACTCCTGCTAATCTGTCAAGAAGCGGTTTTGGTATTTCTGATAACTTGACAAGTCTTTCTAATGCCTGATCCGTAATCGGGAAAATACTTCTGTAATTTTTATAGAAAATATGATTACATTCTGCTTCAACCTGAGTTGTATATTTTGAAACCTGTTCCCCGACTTTGCAGGTAACAATATTTCCTTCAAATAACACCCCTTTATATCCGCCGAGTAATAACCTGATAACTAAATCATAATCAGCCAGCAGACTGAATTTTTCATCAAATGAACCTATTTCTGCAAGAACCGATTTTCTGAAAAACATTGCCTGTCTGGGACATGGAGAAACCTGAAAAGCATTCAGCATTGACGGTACAAACTGAAAAACATAACCCTCAGGATGACAACAATATGACGGGAAGAAACAAAAATCCGCTTCTTCCTGCTCCATCACATTTACAACATCAGCAATACCGGTTATATCATGATAAAAATCATCACAACTTAAAAAAGCGACATATTCACCTTTCGCCCGCAATAACCCTTTATTCATCGCATCAAATTTCCCTCTGTCGGGTTCAGAATAAAAGTTCAAATATCCGCTGTTTTTATACTCTTTTAAAAGGACATCAGTACCATCTTGTGAGGCATTATCAATGATAATATGTTCCACATATTCATAAGTTTGCCTTGCAAGAAGATTAACAAGCAGAGTAAAATC
>CAMHMW010000034.1 GCA_946186335.1 uncultured Candidatus Melainabacteria bacterium | reverse complement strand
GGAATTTGTGCGTCAGCATGTCCTCACGCTGCTATCAGAACGAAACTTGCGGAACCTGAAAGCCTGAAAGATGCTCCTGCATCATTCAAAACAGTTGATGCTAAACCGAATGACCATGGTGAAAAATTCAAGGTTCAGGTATATTGCAAGGATTGTACCGGCTGCGGTGTTTGTATCGATCAATGCCCGATGTCAAAAGTTGAAGGAAAACAAGCGTTGACTTGGTCATCTATTGAGGCGGAAGAAGCCGCAGGAGAAGATGCAAATGAAAAATTCTTTGATGAATTACCCGATAATGTAATGGGTAAAAACACAACCAAAACAATAAAAGGTGCAATGTTGAGAAAACCGTTGTTTGAGTTCTCAGGTGCTTGCGCCGGTTGTGGTGAAACTCCTTACGTTAAACTGGTTTCTCAGTTGTTCGGTGAAAATGCAATCGTTGCAAACGCAACAGGTTGTTCTTCAATTTACTCGGGTACATTCCCGACAATTCCTTATACTAAGAACAAAGACGGCAGAGGTCCGGCTTGGGCTAATTCATTGTTTGAAGATAATGCCGAATTTGGTTACGGTATGAGATTAGCGGTAGACCAAAACAGAGATACATTAAAAACTTATGTTGAAAAAGTATTGGCAAAAGAAGATGCCCCTGCTGATTTGAAAGAAGCCCTGAACGGAGCAATGGCTCACTGGGATAATTCAAAAACGGAAGAAGCCGTTAAGGCTCAAGAGGCCGCAAAAGCCGTAATTAATAAATATGCAAAAGAATGCGGCTGCGAAACCATTAAGAAAATTCAGGAACTTGAAGATTATTTTACAGACAAATCTATCTGGATTATCGGTGGTGACGGTTGGGCTAATGATATCGGGTATGGTGGTATTGACCACGTACTTGCACAAAACCAAAACGTAAATATTTTGGTTCTTGATACAGAAGTATATTCAAATACAGGCGGTCAGGCATCAAAATCAACCCCGACAGGTGCGGTTGCTAAGTTTGCAACAGGCGGTAAGAAAACCTATAAGAAAAATATGGGCTTGATGAGTATGTCTTACGGTTATGTTTATGTTGCATCGGTTGCATTGGGTGCTGACAGAGCACAAACTCTAAAAGCATTCCAGGAGGCTGAAGCATACAACGGACCGTCAATCATATTCGCTTATGCTCCTTGTATCGCTCACGGTATCGATATGTCAAAAACACAGACAGAACAGAAACGTGCGGTTGAAGCAGGTTACTTCCCGCTTTACAGATACAATCCGTCGCTTGAACAACCGTTCAGCTGGGATGCAAAAGATCCGAAAGGCAGTTATCAGGACTTCATCAGATCGGAAGGTCGTTATAAGTCATTACTTAAAACAAACCCGAACGCTGCTGAAGAACTTTATACACAGGCAGAAAAGGATGCTGAACAGAGAATGGCTGTTTATAAGGCAGTCGGTGAATTGATGAAATAAATTGAAAAAACTCCTAGCCGCAAGGCTAGGAGTTTTTTTATTTTTGTTAATAAAATCGGTTAAGAAAATTTTTATTTAGAATGGTGATATTTTGTAATTGTAACTTGTAATAATTTAAGTTTGTGTTAGTATGATAGTGTAGTTGAATATTGTTGCTGTTGGTAGCGATATTTATTCAAATAACAAATAATTGTGTAAGTATTGTTACTGTTGGTAACAATATTTACCCCCGGGACGTAGCGCAGCTTGGTAGCGTACCACCTTGGGGTGGTGGGGGTCGCAGGTTCAAATCCTGTCGTTCCGACCATTTAAAAAAGCGGAAATTTATTAATAAATTTCCGCTTTTGATTTTGTAGCAAAAACTATTTTTACATGTTTTAGAACATGTGATGAAAATTGCTTTAAATCCAGTTGTAAATATTTCTAAAACCCCGCAAAACGTGCAATATCAGACAAGTTTTACGGCGAATAATGAGGGTTTTGTCAGCAGTTTTGAACTTTCACGTTTTAAGAAAGCGGAAAAATTTGCAAAAAAACAAATCTCACGATATTCTTATGTTGATTTAGATAATGTGGATTTAAGGCGGTTAGAGGGAATACAGTACGGAATTGATGTATTTAAAGGATTGAATATAAAGCAAATTCATCTGTTATATAAATATTTAAGTGCAATTATTTTGTACAGGGGATGCTCAAATGGTTGTGTACATTGTTTCTTGGATGCAAAACCCGTGAGCATTCATCCCGCCGCAAATACTGTTCAGGCGATAAGTTGGGAAGACTTTGAATCGCTGATAAAAGGTTTTGATACTTTAAATCAAAGACTCGGACATACAAAAACCAGACACTCGGATATGGAGCACGGAATCATTGCTCCGTTTATGGATTCCGATTCTATGGAGATAATACTTAAAGATAAAACCGGCGTAGAGCATGATATTATTGAGGTTTCAAAGGCTTTTGACAGTATTTATCGCAAAACTCTGTTTGATACAAGCGGTTGGACTCCAAAATCTTCAAAAATGCAGCAACGTGCCAAAAAGTATGTTGATTTTATAAATTCTAACAGGGAAGATTTCTGTATTAATCTTTCTCTGAATCCTTTTCATAAACTTTATTCAAAATATGTTGAAAACATAAATAAAAATCCTGAGGTTGCAAAACATTTCAGAGATTTATATGTATCACGTATGGCAAATGCATTTCTCACCTTTGCTCCGGTGATGGATTATAAAGAATTTTACGTTATAAACAGGGCGGCAAGAGATAATTCAAAATGTGATACAAATTATCAGTTTGCCGCACATAATCTGCTTATAATCGATATAAAAGAAAAATTGAAAAGTATTATGGAAGAAAAAAGACTTCCAAAAGGTTTGGTTGATAAATATTTGAGTTTATTTGAAGAAAAAACAGGTTTTGTAGATACCGAACGTCTTTTAGCGATGGGGAGAATGAGAGATTTATTTTCTTCGGACGATAAATATTTAACTGATATGAATCAAATTTCAGAAGAAAATGCAAACAACCCATCAAAAATGTTTACAAGGGGATATAAGGGATTGTTGGTTGACTGTAACGGGAAAGTTTATCTGTTTGACAATTATGATATTGCGGAAACCGATATATGTCTTAATTTAGAAAATAAGGATAAGACAACTCCAAAACTAATAACGTTAAAAGATAAAATTTTCACGACAAAAGAACTTATTGACGGGTTTGGAGAAAGACAGAGCAAAAATCTGTGTTTACGTATATTAAAGTTAATGTTTCGAAAATAAAAAAGCCCTCATTGGAGGGCTTTTTTATTATTTTATTATCCTTGATTATTGACGGTGTTCAGGATAGATATCGCTTGAACTCGGTACATAATACTGGAAAGTATCAGGATTGTTGTTTGACGGGAAAACCAGATAGAACGGCTGGTTTTGTCTGATAATTCCGCCTCTGCCTTTGAAGGTTGCAGCGTACTGTTTTTGGATAGGTAATTGTTCTTCCTGATAGTTAACGTAACTAACCGGAACAAATACAAAGCCGTTACCCTGCGGAACAACTTTACCTGTTACCTGAAAACCTTGAAACAACATCAAATCGTAGTCTAATCTTGTGTTAGCGTTGATTTGAACGTGAAGTTCGGCAGGAGGATTAGATGTGCTGAAATCTTCCAGTGCGGTAACCTGTACGGTTCTTGCCTCTGCACCTAAAAACATAGATGCTGAGAAAACTAATGCCGTAAATAACATAAATAATTTTTTCATTTTTGATTGACTCCTTTTCTATATTATATATTATTACTTCCTTTTTTACTTTTTGTTGTATCTGCAAACTTTAAATAAAACTGCTGTTCGGGTTTAATATCTATATCATTGCCCTTTTCAACGTAGGAAAGAGGGGATGCTTTATACAGTGATTTTAGTGAAGATTTAACAACATTGCCTTCTTCATTTTTTATAGCACCTTCAATGATTGCAACCTGTGGTGTCAGACCCTTTACAACGAGTCCTCCGGCTTTAAGTGCAGCTTTCTTTGCCAATGACTTTTTATCCGGTTTTGTTTTATATGTTGCTTTAATGTTCGATATTTTGCAAACTTCACCATTTTCATCCGTATATGTTTTGGGTTCAAATGAGAATTTTGCGTTACGTTTCAGCCTTTTGGGTCTTTTTATATCTGTAAGCGCTCCTGTAATTATAACGCCTGAATTTAAAATTTGTTCATTTGTTATGGTTAAAGGTTCGTCCAGTTTGACTGAAACAGTTGCGGCAGGCTTTGCAGTTGATATTTCATTCAGAGCAGAAACCATTACCGTTTGTGCGTTTGCCTTTGCAAACATACAAGATAATATTATTAAAAAACTCAAAAATAAAAATTTTTGCCACATAATATTAACCTTTTTACAAAAATATAATACCAAATTTTTTTAGAAATATCAAATACCTTTTAAAATTACACTTTTGAGAAATATTGTGCCAAAAATTGTCCCGTATAAGAATCTTTACATTTTGAAACATCAGCAGGCGTTCCCTGAACAACAATTTCACCCCCCGCAACTCCGCCTTCGGGTCCCAAGTCAATTATATAATCTGCAATTTTAATCAGTTCAAGGTTGTGTTCTATCATTAGAATAGTGTTCCCCTGATCTGCAAGTGCGTGGAGAATTTTTGCAAGTTTTTCCAAATCCGCCCAGTGTAAACCGACAGACGGTTCATCCAAAAGATAAAGAGTTTTCCCTGTTGAACGTTTGTTTAATTCAGAGGCAAGTTTAATTCTTTGTGCTTCGCCGCCGGAAAGAGTCGTAGCGCTTTGTCCGAGTTTCATATAATCTAAACCGACATCATTCAGTGTTTGAAGTTTGTTTTTAATGGCGGGAATGCTGTCAAAAAATTCCAAAGCCTCTTTTACACTCATATCAAGCACATCGGATATTGTTTTGCCTTTGTATTTAACTTCAAGAGTTTCTCTGTTGTAGCGTTTCCCTTTGCATACATCACATTTTACGTAAACATCTGATAAAAAGTTCATTTCAATTTTTACAAGTCCGTCCCCTTTGCAGGCTTCGCAACGTCCGCCTTTTACGTTAAAACTGAATCTTCCGGGTTTATATCCTCTGAGTTTTGATTCGTTTGTTTTTGAGAATAAATCTCTTATCGGCGTGAATACATCCGTATATGTTGCAGGGTTTGACCGGGGGGTTCTTCCGATAGGTGACTGGTCAATATCTATGACTTTATCAATGTGTTCAAATCCGAGAATTTCATCAACTCCCTGCGGTTTTGGTTTGTTTTTTCTTAATTTGTGGGCTGCGTATTCATATATCAGGTCCTGCATAAGGGTTGATTTCCCCGAACCTGATACTCCCGTTAAGATTACGATTTTGCCGAGCGGAATGTCAACATCAATATTTTTTAAATTATTAAGGTGAGCGTTTCTTATCTGTAAAAATTCGCCGTTTCCTTCTCTCACTTTTGAGGGTATCGGAATTTTCTTTTCTCCGCTTAAATATTTCCCCGTAATGGAATTTTTTGCGGCAATAATGTCTTCCACCGAACCCTGAGCAATAATTTTGCCGCCTTTTTCCCCTGCTTTTGGTCCTATATCAACAATATAATCGGCATTTCTTATTGTATCTTCATCGTGTTCAACGACAATGAGAGTATTTCCGAGATTTCTTAATTTGAAAAGTGTTTTAATCAGCATATTGTTATCACGTTGGTGCAAACCGATGGATGGTTCATCCAAAACATACAAGACCCCGCTTAAACCGCTTCCGATTTGGGAAGCAAGTCTTATTCTTTGTGATTCTCCTCCTGACAGGGTTCCTGCCATACGTGCAAGATTAAGATAATGAAGTCCGACATCGCATAAGAATTTTAGTCTTGCACGAATTTCGTCAAGAATTTGTTTTGCAATGGTTCGCTGATGTTCTGTTAAATCAAGATATAAGTCGTTTATGAATTGCAGTTCATCATCGATAGACATTAGCGTAAATTCATAAATGTTTTTGTTATTGATTTTTACGGCAAGCGGAAATGGTTTTAATCTCGCTCCATTACAATCCGGACAGGGTTTTGCCACCATGAATTTTTCAATTTCTTCCCGCCAGTAATCGCCAGTCGCATCGTTATATCTTTTTTCAAGATAGGGAATAACCCCGACAAAGGGCATAATTTTTGTGTGGTAACGGTTTGTTCCAAAATCTTTCACTCTGATATGTATATCTTCATCCGTTCCGTATAAAATCGCTTTTTGTTCTTCTTTTTTAAGTTTTTCAAACGGGGTATCCATATCAATATTAAGTTCTGTGCAAACCGAGAGTAACAAGTCGTTATAATATCCTGTTGCGGTTCTGGTTGCCCATGCATAAATTGCTCCCTGATTTATTGACAGTGATTTATCGGGAACGACCAAGTCGGGATCAACAATGTAATCAGCACCAAGACCCGAACATCTTTCACAGGCACCGTAGGGAGCATTAAAAGAGAATATTCTCGGTGTTAATTCTTCAAAACTTATGTTACAGTCGGGACAGGCAAGTTTTTCGCTGAATATAACTTCTTTATCTCCCACAATATCAACGACAACAACTCCGTCGGCTTTTTTTAAGGCTATCTGAACGCTGTCGGCTATTCTTGATATTGCGCTTCCTTTTACTACAATTCTGTCAACAACAACGCTGATTTCGTGTTTTTTGTTTTTTTCAAGTTCTATTTCATCTTCGTCAAGGTTGTATATTTCTCCGTCAACTTTAACTCTGACAAATCCTTCCTGATTCAATTCTTTAAACAGGGATGAATATTCGCCCTTTTTTCCTTTTACAACAGGTGCAAGTATCTGAATTTTTGTCCCTTCTTTAAGGGTCATAATCTTATTTACGATTTCATCAAGAGTCTGTGGTTTGATTTTCTTTCCGCAAACAGGACAATACGGTGTTCCTACTCTTGCGTATAAAAGTCTGAGGTAATCGTAAATTTCCGTTATTGTTCCGACAGTTGAACGCGGGTTGTTGCTTTTAGATTTCTGGTCAATTGAAATTGCCGGTGACAGTCCGTCAATATATTCAACATTTGGCTTGTCTAATTGTCCCAAAAATTGTCTTGCATAGGTAGAAAGGCTTTCTACGTAACGTCTTTGTCCTTCCGCAAATATCGTATCAAAAGCGAGCGAACTTTTCCCCGAACCGGATACTCCCGTAAATACAACAAGTTCATCCTTCGGAATTTCTAACGATACATTTTTTAAATTGTGTTCTTTTGCGCCTACTACTTTTATTTTATCTGCCATATTAATATTATTATATGTCAAACAATACGGTCGGCAATATTGCTGTAAACTTTACAAAATTCAAATATAATGTTAAAATGTATCTGTTGAGTTTCTAAGAATAACCCCTCAGATGTTTTCCTTGTGGAAAGGAAAATTTGTTATGGGTAAAACATCATCATACCCTGATTATTCACAGGGTTCATTAGTCATTAACGGCAAAGAACTTGCTTCCGTAACGGAAGATGATAATAAGATTACAAGTTCTTACAATATGTCAGATTATGACAAAAAGACATATAATAAAATCCAAAAGAGTTTAAATAAAGCCGTTAAAAATCTCTATAACTTTTCGTCAAATAAAAAGTTGTGGAATCAGCAGCTGAATGCGTATAAAAAACAAGGAATCAAAGAAATTGACTCCATCTATACCCCGATGGAAACCTCTCTTAAAAACGACATTGCAAACAGATTTGGTAATCTTGACAATTCGGTTTTCTTGGATAAATTGTCAAAAATTACGGATAACAAGGCGCAGGCAGTATCTTCACTAAGTGATTCTCTGCTTATGAAACGTGACCAATTGTATGCAAATGAGTTGCAGAACAGAATGAACTATATTTCATTGTTGAGCGGTTTAAGTACAAACTATGACAACAGAGCGTTGGCATATCTGAATATTGCAAAATCAAATGCTGAATCAGGCAATAATTATAATACAAAAACTTACCAGCAAAATTCCGGCGGCAGTTTTCTTTCAAATGCCCTGACGGGATTGGGTGCGGCAACAACCGCCATTAATCCCGCAATCGGTTATGGAGTAACTGCAGCCGGTCAGTTATCCTCTCTGTTTATATAATCAAAATTATTGTGTTTTTAGTAGTTAAAGCGCATAATCTTTTCTCCCTGTTAATTGGGGAGATTTTTTTTGTAACGAATTGTAACAATAAAATATGAAAAAAGTCAATTATATAGAAAGTATATACTTTATATATATAAGTTACAAAAAAAGAGGACAGAGCTATGGTTAACATGTTTGGAGCAGGCAACGCTTACGGTTTACGATACGCAAGACGAAGTTACATGCCGACACAGATCAGGATGTTTCCGCAAAAACCCGCAGGAAATATTTTTGGCGGCGGTCATTGTTGTGGCGGCGGTACTACAAATATAACCGTAAATAATGGTCCTACCGGATTCTGGGGCTTTTTGGGCGGTTTGTTTAGCGGCTTAGGCATGGGTGGCATGTTTGGTATGGGCGGCATGTTTGGCGGCTTCGGTAATATGTTCGGACTTGGCGGATACGGTATGGGATATCCTGCATTAAGTGGCGGGCTTTCCGGCTTGGGTACACAGGGAGGTACAGCTGCTGGCGGTGCTGCTGCTATGACTCCGGATCAAAAAGCAGCAAAACAATTGGCTGATTTAAAAGCATTGTATCCTGGATATAACATAATAATGGATGATGGTAAATTCTCTGCAACAAAAACTGATAAGGATGGCAACACAAAAGAAATTGGTTTGAATCTTTCTTATGATGATATGCTGGCAGCATTAAAAGCAGCCAACGGTGAAGCACAGGGTACTCCGGGTAGTACTCCAGCGGCAGAAACTCCGGCTGGGAACACTCCGGCTGGGAACACTCCGGCTGGGAATACTCCGGCTGGGAACACTCCGGCAGCAGAAGGTCAGGGTGCAGGTCAGGTTACCCAGAGAACCGGTGGCGGCGGACGCACTATTAACGGTGTAAGACAAAATCTTAACGGATGGTATAAATATAGTGCAGGCGGCGAAAAAGCCGCAATTGACAAACTTCGTCAGGCAAACGGTGATAAACCGACAGCATCACAGGTAGTTGATACCGTATTAAAGGGTAAAATGGATTATCTGGGTGCTAATGACAGAGCAAATCTGGTTAACCTGATGATTGCGAATAACCCGAGTGTATTCAACTCGAACGGCACAGTAAAAGAAGGTGCAAATTGGGAAAAACTTGATATCCCGAGTGTTGATGCCCTGAAAAAGAGATATGTTGATGGCGGAACTACGTACGACCAGAGAACAGGTCAGGTTTCATACAGAAGTAAAAATGGTGAAAATGTATCAACGAGATCTACCGTCAATGATACAAACAGAAATATAATCAGAGGTAACAACGGTTATTGGGTTGATATGAGCGGAAGCAAGCCCGTATATCACAAACCGGATGGGTCAGTAACAACAAAACAGGATTTTGACAGTCATTGTCCTAATATCGGGAAAACGGTTGATAAGAAATTCCCGCAGCAGCAACGAACACAGCAGGCACATGTGAATTTACCCTCTCACAGAGGTGAATATGAATAACAAAAAAGGTAAGCCCAACGGCTTACCTTTTTTGTTATATAAACAAATGTTAAGATAGAATTCTCATGAAATTTAATCTTTTACAATTTTTAACATTATGCCGTAATTCTTTAATATTGGTCCTTTGCGGAAGGTTATTATTAAAAACTAACCCAAAAGTATTATTTTTTATAATCACTATGTAATACTTTTGAATTAGTTGGGTTTATTAATATTGTAACCGATATATGAGGATAGTTATTTTGATATAAAATAAGTTTTCAAGTTTTTGATATGAGTCACCGGATATTGATTTGACAAGGCGAAGCGGGTATGTTCCATCGCATAAAATATTAAAAAATCATTCAAACAGTTGACACATGTTGAAAAAAATAGTAATATAATCGGTATGTAAAGAATTTACAGTTATAGTTCATTTATTAAAAGAAAGGTGAAAAGATTATGACAAAAAGATTCGGTTTTACTTTGGCAGAAGTATTGATTACTTTGGGTATTATTGGTGTTGTAGCAGCTATGTCAATTCCTACATTGATTTCAAACACCAACTCAGCAAAATTTAGTGCACAATTTAAGAAAACATTGGCTTCTTTGAACCAAGCTACATTGATGGCTCAGGCTCAATATGACCAAAACTGGGCAACTATTGATTCTGCATCAGCAGCAAATGACAACCCTGAATCAAAAAGTTCAATTGCCGCTATGATGAATGGTACATTGGCAGGTTCAACTCACTATACTTCACTTGGTGCCCTAAAATATACCGTCAACGGTACAGAAACTGCTTATGCAGCAGGTAAAGATAACGGTTCAGGCTTGATTGCAGGTGACCAGTTATTCCAGTTGGCTGACGGTTCTTTGTTTGTATTTAAAAACGCAGCAGCAGCATGTACAGTACAACCCGGTACAACTCCTGCAGCAATGGTTACTGCTCTTAAAGCAGCAGGTTGCTATGGATATATCGATGTAAACGGTGCTGCATTACCTAACAAAGAAGCTACTTGTAACGATAATAAAGCTAAACCGGATCCGGCTGCAGCTTGTACAATTAAGAAAGACGCTGCTCACATCACAGATATCTACGCTGTTGTATTCCACGATGGTGTTGTTGAACCCGGTTCAAACGCAGCAGCAGCTATTTTACACAGTGCAAAATAGTTAGTTGATAAAAGTTTTAATACTTTTGAGACGAGAGAGGATTATTCCTCTCTCGTTTTTTTTGTCTTTAAAAAGAATTGCTACTGTCACTGCGTTCCTACGCAATGAGATGGAATTGTCTTTCTAGCTCTGACGATTGTCTACTCTTTTCTGAAATTCCTGCATGCCGGTCAGAACGACATTTGTTCCGTTTGGCTGAGTTGATGGGTTTGTATTTTGTTTTTGCGCCTCTTTTGCAGCATTCTTTGCTTCTCTGCGTCCTGTCAGGTAAATGTTTAATTTAGGAATACCTATACCCAGTACAAGTCCGGTGTATGCATAGTTTATAACCTGTGCAATTGATAATTTTCTTAATTTGACTTTTGTGGCTTTATCACCGAGTTTATCAACAAGTTTTACCATTTCGCCGTATTTTAGTGCCTTTCCGTCTTTAAATACTTTGTCACCCAATGCTGCATGTAAAACTTCATCACGGGATTTCAGAACAGAACCGGTAATCCATTTCATTACACCGTTGCCGTCTTTTTTGATTAAGTCTTTATCAAGAGCCTGTGCTACAAGTTTCTGGACAAAGTTGCCCAAAATCAGCCAGCTTACAAACCCGAGCGGGTCTTTAACAGATGTTTCGGCAAGTTCGTTGTTGTTTCTTGCAGATAAAAATCTTGAGAAAATCGTAATTCCGTATATGAATTTGAACTGTTTAATTGTCGGGTTGAAACCTTTAAATTGAAGGTTTTTAATCAGATTTTTCGGATGTCCGATGGTTGCAAGAGCTGCTGAGAAAAATGCCAGACCTGCAAGGGTTTTCTTGATTTTAAATCCTGTTGAAGTGTCTTCTTTTCCGCCGCCTACGAAACCTGTTGTTCCGGTTCTTTTCTTTGTTATATACATATTGAGCGGTTGAGCGGAAACACCGACTGCTGATGCTACTCCGATACCTATTAAAGAACGTTTGAGATTCATGTTCTTCATTGCTTTTAAGAAGGCATTTTCGGTGTACTCAACAGATTTAGTAATGGTTTCTTCAAAAGCATCAACGACTTTTTCTTTGTTGAATAATTTTCCTAATTTGTATGCATTGTCAACAACCGTTTCAACCGTATAGCGTGAAGAATGCGGTTTCTGTTCATTTTCTGTGATAATTCGAAGGTTATTTTCAACTCCGCCCAAGCCTGAGGTGATTTTTGCACGAACATAAGAAATAACTTCTTTTGAAGGTTTTTTACCTTCTTTTTCAATTTCTGCGAACATCTTATCCGCAATATGTTCCGCATCTTCCTGAGAAAGTCTGACATATTCTGCGTTTTTATCGGCAGACAGTGCTTCGTAGTTTTTGAAATATTTGACAAGGAAATTTCTCAGCGGTTTGGCTTCGGGGTTTGATTTAGCGTTTTTCAGTTCTTCCGTATAGAGCTTGCTCATCATATCCATTGTTTCAGAGTCAGCAAAAACAGAACTTGCTTTGACATCATTTTTGCCAAACTGGTACATTCCGTTAATACCTGAAGCAAGGGCTAAACCTGCCAGTGTCCCGTATAAGGGTACGGCAGAGTGGTTGGTTGTTCCTGCACCTTCACGGCGCATTGTTTCAAAACCTGCGTTTGCACCTCTTCCGAAGTCCGTTGCGGTTCTTGGAATAACCATAAAACAAAGGTCAACCGCATCAGCACCCCATGCAGGTTCTGTGTCCAAAAATCTCAACACTGTATCAACAGCACCCGTAAAATTCGGATTATATTCAGGTTTTGAATTAACCGTAATTTTACTTTGCGAGTTATTACCGTCTTGAATTTGTCTTATTTTAGGGTATGTGATGTTTTGTTCTACTTTCATTTTCTTTCTTGCCTTTGTTATTTGTCTCCGAAAAATGCCTTAAATGCCGGTGCTTTGTCGTTCATAAATTTTTGTGTGAACGGAATTGTTGCGTTTTGAGTTTGAGAAACAGCAGTTTTTTCGGACTGTTTTTTCTTATTTGTCTGTGTTCTTGTATAAAGAGGAATAAATATACCGAGTGAAATCAGCGAGAAGATAAGGTTTCCTGCCTGACACAAAGCACGCATATTTTTGGCTTTTGATTGTAATGCTTCATTTGCTATGTGTGATAATTCGTCAGTTGATTTCATTTTGGTATGTTTTGCCCAGTTCCAGAATTTCTGGAATACATTGGCATCTTCCTTCGGTGTCTTTAATTTATTGGTAAGTTTTATACCGTCTTTGTTATGATTTTCTAAGTATGTAGCGATACCTTTTGCAGCGTAATCCCCAAGGAAATAGAAACTTGAGAAGGTTGCTATATCACGAATTGTGTTTTCTCTGAGTTCGTTTGAATCTTCCGCTGCTGCAATTCTGCTGGAGAATGTTGCTGCCGATATAATTCTTGCCTGATCCATTGTCGGGAATATTCCTTTAAACTGGAACATCTTTAAACTTGGTTTATCCATGAGCATGGATAAGGCTGCAACTCCCCACATCAAAGGTACTGCAAGGAATTTTTCTGCCGTAAGTTTTTTCTTTTCTTCGGGATTTAAAATTCTTTCTTTATCATCATTGTAAATGGGCGCACCTTTTTTGCCTGCCATTTTGTGCGTAATCCATCTGTTAATGGGCTGAGCCGCAATAGCAAGAGGTATTATCGCACCCAATCCTGCTAAACTTTTTGCGTTAACCAATTTCTTAGCTTTTGAGAAGTATTTTGAAAGTTCGGTGTATTCGTCTTTTGCGGCTTCTTTTAGTCCGATTTCGCTGATAACTCTCGGAGGATAATCTTTTATAATTCCTTCTTTTGCAGCACCGTGCAACATATCTCCCGCACTTTCACACAAGTGGCTTAAATTGCTTGAGAAGAAACCTGTTTCTCCTGCAAATCTTATATTCTCGGAAATTCCGCTCTTTTTAACCAGATATTTATACAGGTCGTCAGTAAAACCTTTTGGCGGTTTGTCGCTCAGTATATGTTTTGCCGTTTCACGAAGTTTAACTTCATATTCAACATCTTTTGCAAATATTTCTCTGAATTTCTTCAAGCCGCCTTTGTCAATATCGCCGTCAACACCTTCAATATCGTCAAACATTCCTTTTAAAGTGCGGAATATTCTGTCTTCTTTTGAGTCGCCGCCGGCTTTGTAATAGTAGTTCTCAATCTGTTTGATTGAATCTCCGTTAGCCCAGCTTGTTGTTAAGTTAGATGCTTTAAAGCTGCCCATAACAGGTCTGTTAAGTAGTTTTGCGGCACCGATTACAATGAAACTCGGAATTAAACAGTTGATAAACAAACCTGAAAATTCTCTCCTGAAAGCTTCAAAGCCGCCCAAAATATTCAGGTGTCTTTCTTTTTTTACATTTCCGTTTTCGTCTTTTTGTTTTGAGCCTATGAATGTTTCAAAAAATGTTCTCGGTAAAATTGCGGTCGACAAGTCTAAGACCGCCACATTTATCATCGGTCTTTCCTCACATAACTGAATTCCTTTCAACGCCATTTTACCTAAACCTGTGAACGAGGTTTGATTTTTCCTTAGCTGACTGACATTAGTTGGGGAATTATTTTTTTTGCTTACACTACCTAATTCAACTTTACTAATCATAACTTTTTTAATGTCTGTGCCAATGTTCCTTTATTATACCTAAGACACATGTTTATGAAAAGCAATGAAGAAAAAAAATTGCCCCGAAAAGGTCAAATGTAAAATTTATGTAAAGATGAATTTTTTGTTTTTTTAT
>CAMHMW010000033.1 GCA_946186335.1 uncultured Candidatus Melainabacteria bacterium | reverse complement strand
TTTTTCTTATAGCTTTTTTAATGCTTTAATATTTTGAATTATAATTTCCCTGCAATTCTTAACATTTTTTCGCTATATTTTGCCACAATGTTATCGAAATGGGGATATTTTTTTGTATAAGGGGTAATGAAATCAAGAGTGTTACATATTAATCTGCTGAGCATTCCCAATTTTATATTTTTTATTAAATGCTGGGCATCATCGTGTTCTAAAATATGTCCGTTATATGGCTGTCTGAATAACGGGGTATTATTTTTTCCGGCATTAGCACTTGTTGCTCTGTAACGTTCAATTCTAATTGTCATCTGTACTTAATTTCTCCTGTCCAAGTCTGTTATTTTATTGTAGAATATACACTTAATCGAGTCAATAGTTCTTTTGTAGTTTTTTGAGAATAATTATGCTGAGATATAAAAAATGTGTTATAATTTCAGTCATGGAGATAAATACAAAGAAAAAATTTGTAGCATGTCTTTCTGTAACATCAAACGTAATACTTACCGTATTAAAAATTGCGGTTGGCTGTATTATGGGAAGTCTGAGTATAATTTCTGAGGCTGTACATTCACTCGGTGATTTATTCGCCTCCATACTGACATATTTTTCTGTTGTCAAATCTTCTCAGCCGGCTGATGCAGACCATCCGTACGGACATGGAAAATACGAAGATATGGCGGGATTTATTGAGGGTATTTTAATAATTCTTGCGGCTTTGTATATTATCTATAAATCAGCACGGCAAATTATTCTTGGTATTGAGGTTGATATTGAAAACAATATGGGTATAGCGGTTATGTTCGTTGCCGTTGTATTGAATTTTGTTGTGAGTTCGCTGTTATTTAAGGTTGCAAAAGAATCAAACTCAATATCTTTATATGCTGATGCCCAGCATTTGCGAACGGATGTTTATTCATCTCTGGGTGTATTACTGGGTTTAGTTCTTATTAAATATACAGGTCATACCGATTTAGACCCTATTGTTGCTATTCTTGTTGCGGTATTTATATACAGGACGGGTTATAAGTTGTCTAAAAAGGCGTGGATGAACCTTCTTGATTATTCTCTGCCTCAGCAGGATATTGAAGAAATAAAACAAATTGTTGATCAGGTTTCGGGTGTTGCGGTGTTAAAAGAAAACAGTATAAGAGCGCGTCAGGTCGGACCGGCAAAGGATATTGATTTGGTTTTACAGTTCCCGCAAAATACGACCATTTGTGAGTGCCACAAAATTTGTGATGAGATAGAAAAACAAATTCAAAAGATTTATATCGGGAGTTCTATTTCAATACATTCAGAACCTATATGCTATGGCAATTCTTGTCAAACTCCCTGTGAAAAGAATTTATAAAGACAATTCATATTGTAAATATTTACTTAAATCATCTGATGAAAAGGTGTAATAGCCGCCGTTTTTGTATTTGCCAAGCAGTTTTATGTATGTAATAAATTCTTCACTCACAATAATATCTCTGATTTTTTCTTCGGGAACTTCCGTTAAAATGTACAGTCCGCTATATACCCCAACCCCTTTCGGGCAGTTTATGAGTTTAATACTTTTTGTATCTTTAATAAGATAATTTATTGCAAATTTTGATTTTTCAACATCACCGATTCCCTGCGAACGCCCAAATGCGTACCACTCTGATTTATTTTCCAGACTTCGTTTGCTCAAATCTTTTTTATTTTTTTCAAAATATTTTTTTATAATCGGGGTTTTTGTAAGTTCGTTATATGGTATCAAACAACCGTTTTTATACGGAAACAGACATTTTTTCTTTTCCCCTGTTGATGCTTTTACAATATCTATTACATGCTCTTTAAAATCAAAATTCCCTATGAAGAATTTATCCATCAGGGTTGCAAAACCGTTTTTGACTTCAGCAATACCGGATTTTTTCTTTGTGTTAAGCACGGCTTTTAAGCGGTTTAGACTTTTTTTGTCCGCAAAATAAAAGTTTTTGTTAAAATAAAAATCCTCATAATTTAGATTATCAACGAAAATTAACGAATCTTTTTCCATATTATATTCGTTGTATTCCACTTTCATGCGTGAATTGTTTTTTGACAAAATCAGTATGGCAGTGTATGTTGCGGCATCAAAAACCAGATTATGTTTGAGGTCAACCACCTTTGTCAACAGTTTTTTATCCGTAATATACCGGCGCATATCACGTCCGGCAAGGCTGTTAAATACTGAACTCGGCGTGATGTACCCCAGAACCCCGTTTTCGTTGAGCATTCTTAATCCGATTTCGTAAAAAACTATAAATAAATCAGTCATTCCTGATTTTGCAAAATTGAAAGTTTTGACATTTTTAAAACTTTCTCCAAGATTTTGCACCCTGACATAAGGCGGATTACCCACAACAAAATCCATTTTACCATCGTATTTTGCAATGTTGAGTGTGTTTTCGCAGATTACATCCCACTTTACCTTTGTTATTCCGTATTTTTCGGCAATCGCTGAAAGATTTTTTACCCCCTTTTCATATTCGGGTTGGTTTATTTCAATTCCGTGGATGTATGTTTCAAGTTCCTTTTTTATCTTAGCGGGGTTAAGATTTTTCTTTAATGCCTGCTGAATATAACGCTCAACAACCTCAACAAGAAAAGCACCGTCACCGCAGCTGTTATCAATGACGTGCTTTTTCAATATCTTATTCCCGCAATATCCTGAAAGATCAAGTATATGCTTGACTATATTTGCCGGTGTATAGACCTTTCCACGGGTTTTCTTTTCATTTTTTTTCATATTAAAACATTATCTTGCACAGCAGAAACAAATATAAATAATTTTGTTTTCAGTTGCTTTATCAAGATTTATAAATTCAGCGGTTACCTGATTGTTGTTTGCGGCAACAACCCTTGTGCTGACATCAACTACAACATCTCTGTATTGCAGACTGATAGGAATAATATCGCCTACTCTTAATGTGTTGTTGTGATACAGAACAATTGAATCCGTTGATATTGCGTTAACTCCTCTGACTTCTGATATTGAACGGTATGACAATTCATAAGGTCTATAGAATTTTTTCATTTTTACAACATCTAATGCCTTTTCAGGTACAAAGTATTCAAATTCCATAGGAACATCTTTGATTTTGCTAATCTTTTGAGCATCATCTATACGATTAATAACACCGGACGGTGTGGGATCAAAAGGAATATCATCATCCGTATCGGTATCACTGTCCAAATCATCGTCTATATCGTCATCCTCATCGGTGTCAATATCAGTGTCAATGTCGTTGTCAGAATCATTGTCACTATCGGAGTCTGAATCACTATCTAAGTCATCATCAGTATCATTGTCTGTGTCGTCATCAGAGTCATTGTCACTATCGGAGTCTGAATCACTATCTAAATCGTCATCACTGTCTGAATCAGAGTCGCTATCGGAATCGGAATCACTGTCGGAATCGGAATCGCTGTCTGAGTCAGAATCACTGTCGGAGTCAGAGTCGCTGTCTGAATCGGAGTCGCTATCCGAATCGGAGTCGCTATCGGAATCTGAATCGCTGTCTGAATCTGAATCACTGTCTGAATCTGAATCGCTGTCTGAATCTGAATCGCTGTCTGAGTCAGAATCACTGTCGGAGTCAGAGTCGCTGTCTGAATCTGAGTCGCTATCGGAATCTGAGTCGCTGTCGGAATCTGAATCACTGTCTGAATCTGAATCGCTGTCTGAATCTGAGTCACTATCGGAATCGGAATCGCTGTCAGAATCTGAATCGCTGTCGGAATCTGAATCGCTGTCGGAATCTGAATCACTGTCGGAATCTGAATCACTGTCTGAATCGGAATCGCTGTCTGAATCGGAGTCGCTGTCTGAATCTGAGTCGCTGTCTGAATCTGAGTCACTGTCGGAATCGCTGTCGGAGTCGCTATCTGAATCAGAGTCGCTGTCTGAATCTGAGTCGCTGTCTGAATCGGAATCGCTGTCGGAATCAGAGTCACTGTCGGAATCAGAGTCACTGTCAGCATCCGTATCGTTGTCTGTATCATTATCGGAATCTGAGTCATTGTCTGAATCGGAATCAGCATCTGTATCCGTATCTGTATCTATGTCAATATCACTATCCGAGTCACTGTCATTATCCATATCGCTATCGGCATCATTGTCATTGTCGTTATCATCATCGCTATCCGGTTCATTGTTGAAAACAATAAGGTTATCTTCTTCATCCTGATCATAAAGCGGGTCGTTTTCCTGTTCGCTTCCGCCGTAATAGTAGTTTCTGAATGTAGTTTCCGCACCGACTTCTTCCACATCTTCCGGTCTTACTGCAACAGCTTTTACGGATATCGGAGTATTCGAATCGGAACTGTTTTGAATTTTTTTGGTAACAGGGTTAATTTCCACTTTTACTTTGTCATCCTGATTTCTTTGGTATCCCATGAAAAATTCGTACCCGTCAGCAAATGCATGGTCAGCAACAAGTGTAAGGTCCTGATTACCTTCTTCTCTTCCTTTTCCTGAACCGTTAATTGTACCTTTTTTGACAAAAATCGTACTGTCTGCCCTTCTTGTTTCAGGCACAGCATCTTCTCCGCCATATAAATCCAAAGCTTTTAGCACGGCTTTTTCAGGATGGACATTTTCGGCACTTCCGAAATATGTTTCTCCTGATGCGTTTCCTAAATCACCAATAACAAGATCGGTACCTTTTGTTGTGATATCAATGCTTCTGGCTGCGGTAGTTTCTTTGATATATGTATCTCCCGAAAATTCTCCGCCTACATTAGACCCTAATGATATCAATGCAGATACATTGGCATCGTTTCGTATATTATTGTTATTATCTGACCGATAGTTATCAGGAACTTTAATATATACATTACCTTTTGCAAGAACCGCTATTTCATTATTGGTAGAAGGGGTATATTGTTCCCAGCGTCCGGAATAGGAATTATCATAATCCGCATCAATTTGTGATATTTCCAACGGATTATAGGAGTGTCCGACATCTCCGCTTGCTATTATTGAAATATTCTTACCTTCAATACCTAAATCACCACTTATTGAATAACCTTGTTCTCCCGAGTTACTTGAATCTGCAAGCAGTATAACTTTATCCGGTGAGTTTATTGATTTGATATACATATCTTTGTCAATACTTGCAAGGTTAACAACTGCCGGACCTTCAGACTCTTCATCGGGATTAATATCTGCGTATACACCCCCCGAACCAACATTGATATTTATTGATTTTGTTAAATCACGTGAATTAGGGCCTATAGAAGAATCAGACTGTACATCTTCCCCGATTTTCCCTTTTGCCTTGAGAACAAGATTGTTTGCATTAATAAGATTTTTGTCAGTACCTGCATTGTAAATATTATCAGCATCCATATAAACATAGCGTCCTTCAACAAAATCTTTACCGGTATTGTTACCAATGGTAATATCAGAATCGCTAAGGACAATTAAATCATCGTCAGCTGCCACTTTACCTGAAATATTAACTCCACCATAAGATTTATCCGTTATATGGATAGCAGAGGAGTTATCGATATTTCCACTGATACTAGTGACACTTCCCCCGTTATTGGTCAAATTAAGGGCACTCTGGTTAGTGATATCACCGGAAATATCAATACCTTCGCCACTCTTATTGGTTATATTCATACCTCCGGAAGCGTGATTATAAACATTTCCGCCTTCTACAACTTTTATACCATCTTCTGTTTTTATTATGACTTTTGCACTGGTACCCATTTCTTCTGTGTTGACAAGACTATCAAAAACTGCTTGTTTAATATATCCGTCATCAAAGTCACCTGCTGTAAGAACTTTTGAATCGTCAGGAATTCCCGTGACAAAATCTCCGGCAATGTTGACCTTGCCAGCATTTACATTAACATCATCTCTTGCAATAATTTTACCTTTTCCTGTCGTGTCTTTATTAATTTGCAAAACACCTGACGGGTTGATTGTAAATACTGCAGGGGTATATTCCAGATTATTATTTTCGTTTCCGAAATATCCATAAAGTTTTGTACTGAAATCACCATTTGTAACTTCATAACCCGGACCATCTTCGGGCATATAAATTCTTGCTTCCCCGATACTGTTTACAAAGTTTTTATAAGCATCATCATCTTTCGGAGTTACAACAGACAGGGATGAAACATTCATAACCCCGGTCGGACCGACAATTACCCCCTGGGGCGATACAAGTACGAGGTTTGTCCCGGATGCAAAATCTCCGCCAATGCTTTTTAATGCGTTTACTGCACCGTTGATATCAAATCCGTTTTGGGATGTGGCAACAAATGTTTTAATATCTGCTTCGTCAAACTTTGTATAAGGATAGACCACCCCGCCAACTTCTTTTGTTGAAAGAGAACTGTTGTACCATTTATAAATAAAGTTTGCAACATCTCCTTTGTCGACTTCAAAATTCTTAAAGTTTCTGAAACCGGTTTGGGTGTTTTTATTTATAGCATCGGGTGTAATATTATAGACCCCGTTTTGTTTTTGGAGTACATTTCCGGAGGGACTTGTGATATTTGAGGCTGCTACTGCCGGAAATACCATAGTCTGCTGTAAAATTGCCATAAAGCTCAATAAAGAAGCCGCTATCTGTTTTTTTCTTTTCATATATGCATACACCCGTTGCTATCCTAACATATATATTATAACAGATATTCTACCTGAGCGCAATTGTTTCCTAGTATATTTGATGTTTTCTGTTATATACATTAAGAAATGTAAAGAGCAAGCTATTGTGCCTAAAAAATACGTCTGTATGTGTGTTTTGCCCGAAAAAGGTTTTCTGACAGGTTAAAGATTTTTTTCAAAACGTCCGATTAGAAATACAGAAGAGATTAAAAAGGAGTATGCACGTGAAGGATATTGAGTTTAATAAAGTTAACCGTAGTGTATTAAAAAATATGATAGTTGCTTTTAACAAGGAAAAAGAATCAGAAGAAAAAAGTGTTATATCGGATGATATTAAAGATATAAACAAGATTATTGAAAATAAAAAGTCACCGGACAGTATCGGAGTGTTCAAAGAATTGTCTGATGAACAGGTTGAAGCATTAATGAATGAAGGAAAAGCATCGAAAGGAATCAGAAAACTTTTTTCAGGTAACCTTTCCGATATTTCCGCATTAAAACCTGCGATTATGAAAGGGAACAGAGTTGCTCTCGGTAAACCTGAAATAAATCCTGATAATCCGATTGATCCGGAAGATCCGATTATTCCTGATGATCCGACTCCGCTTGATCCGGATGATCCTACGCTTACGCTTATAAACGTTAATCCCGGTACCGGTATTACAAACCATTCGATTACAAGCGGTGATGCCGTAGCGATTATGGCAACTTTTAATAATAAGACCTACAGATATACGTTAGTTTCAGCGACAAACCAGACAGTAGGTTTTGAGATGTGGGATGACGGCAGACTTGTTATTCATGGTGCCGGTATTTCCGTAACAACACCTGATAATCAGTATTCTGATATTATGCTGCTAGGTCATACAAATACAATTATAACGGGTGAAAATGGCGAAACTCATATTGCAAATAATGTGTATTACAGTTCATCAGAAGGCGGCAGTCAAGTTACAACATGGGAAAATACGCTTACACCGGTTGATGAAGGTTATACCTATGATGACAGTAATGTAACAATGAGAAGATCATTATCAAGAGGGGATCAACCTATTGAGGATTTGAGATTAAATACCGATGACAAACTGGAATTGACTTTAACTAATCCGTTTACTGGTTCTAATTACAAGTATATTATTACAAACAGAACAACTCAGGAATTGGAAGCTTCATTTGAATTTCTTTCAAACGGCAGATTACTTATCACCGGTTCAGGTCTTGAAATTTCTGCGGCATCTAATCAGATGGACGATATAATTTTAATGGGTTCATCATGTGTCGTAAACACAGGTAATTACGCAGATACAGTAAGAAACGGTGTTGTTATTGATGATAATATGGAACATTATTATGCTAATTGTATGGATAATACAATAAATACCGGCAGCGGAGATGATTATGTAAAAATTTATAATCCGACAGTAAATAGCATAGATTTGGGTGTTGGTAACGACAAGTTATTGTATGTTGATAATACATACAATCTTACAACGATACAGAATGCCGAATTGATACAGAATATAACGTTGGCAACAGCAACCAGAGATAATATTGACGGCTGGGCATCACAGGGTCAGTCAGGTGATTGTCAGATATTCTCATTACTGAACTCACTCGGTCACTGTCAGAATAATTTGGATTTATCTCAATATATTACCGTTTCAGTGGAAGGCAGTACATATACGGTTGTATTTAAAAATTATAATGCGCCAGATGATAAGACAAATACCGTAACATTCACTGCCGGAGAATTTAATGCATATAACGGGGCTTACATGGATATTGATACAAAAATCTTTGATTATGCCTTTAACAAATTAATTCAGGCTAATACGGGATGCGAAAACTGGGTTGCGTATATGGAACAGATGCTGGATGAAGATCCGTTCGGTCATGAAACTTATAAAAAGACATTATCCGAATACCTTTTAGGTACATCAAAGGCGGCAGATTTCTATTATGATGTAACGGAAATAAATAAATCACATCAAACATTCTCAATATTATGGGAATTATACAATAATAATATGATTTCAAATTTAACTTTCGGATTTAGTGTATATGATGAAGCCGAACAGGTAAGTGACACCTCAGTCGGAAAAATTGTTGCACATGCTTATGCCGTCAAAAATGTGGGTTCAGAACCCGGCGGAGCACGTTATCTTGAACTTGTAAACCCATGGGATGATGGTGATGTTGTAAGATTTAACTGGGATTATGTATTCGGTTTCCCTGTTGAATTTAGCGTAATCGGTTATGATATATCGGATTTGAACAGCATGAATGCACAAATATCACAATCTTCTGCTCCTCAGATTGCAACGGGTGAATTTTCATTATTTGAAAAAGCCGCTCAAACTATTAATCCTTTTGCGGCAGAACTTTTGAAAGAAATATAATAAAATTGTATGAACAGATAAAAAATAAGGGTGTAAAAACTTACACCCTTATTTTTCGTTTGTAAAAATTTATTCTTCTGTGTTATCGGCACATCCGCAATCATTATTGCAGTTGCATTTAATTTCTTCGCATTTGCACTTCGGAGTTTTCATTTCTTCAAGATTTTTGTTTGTTTTTTCAATTGTTCTTTCTGCGGAATTTTGCATTTTTTGTGCTGCTTTTTTCATTCCTTTTGCGGTTACATTAGAAACCTGATTAGCACCTTTTACGGTTGCTTTTTTGGCTTTATGCGCTCCGCTTTTTGCGTGTTCAACCGTTTTTTCACCGACAATTACCGATTTTTCTTTTATAAATCTTCCGGCCTTTTTTGAACCGTATTTCACGCTTTCAACTGTTTTATCTGTTGCAGCTTCGGTTTTTTCGGAAATTGTATTCATAATCTGTTCGGTTTTTGTCATATCAGTTGTTTCCTGTGCCATAGCACAATTTGTCATAAATGCGACAGTCAAAACCGCTATCATTGTTAAAAATTTTTTCATAATTTACCCTCCAACACTCAAATAATATTATATTTTTATTGATTTATCAAGTTTTTATTTTTGTCGTAAGATAATCATAAAGGAGCAGGTATGAAAAAATTATTGTTGAGTTTGGTTGTTATTGCAGCAGGAGTATTTATTGTTTACGAAAAATCGTATTCGATGCAAAATCCGTGGGTATATTGCGGAAATGATATCAGTTGCGCAGCTCAAAAAGCAGGGTTTAATTTCCCTTTATATGTGAAGGACTATCGTGTGCGTGCTATGAAAGATATGATAGAATTTGAAATTTTGCTTAAAGACAGAAGAATTTTAACTTTGCGAAAAACCGTTCATTACATAGGAAATGGTGATATAAGCGGAGTTTATGAAAATTATCCCGTTAATAAAACCGTAAAATTGCGAAATGGTGTAAGTTTCAGGGTTCGTGGTGACAATGAAAAATATTATGTGGTAAATTTTGCCTCAGAATCAGGGTATTATAGTGCATATTGTGTTGATGGACTTAAATATAAGGATATAAAATATCTGTATAAAATTTTGGAGCAGGCAGAAGCGCCGAGATTCAGTTATGATGAGAAAGATAATTATACCATTGAACAATTGAGGGATAAAAGGCGGGTTGACGGGATTGTTGAACCTGTATATACTCAGGATTGTTTCCCGAGAACCTTAGAAAAAAGGGGAGTTACAAAGGAGTGTTTTGAGCGTGCTAATCTTGGTCAGGATACATTTTGTTCTGCATCCCAGATAAAAATGATAAAAGACTATTATAAAAAAGGTCAGCAGAAAGACCCGTTAAATAATGGAAGCGGACAATTCTGCGCACTAACGGATTCGTAGTGACTCCGGCATAATTGTATGAAAGTAGCAAAAATTTTTTTTACGGGGTTTGTAATAGCAGCAGACAACTAAATTATCGAAAGGAAAAAATTAAATGCAAGTTAATCCTGTTTCTCAACAAAATTATGAACCGAATTTTAAAGCAACCGTAAGAATTAAAGGCGGAAATTTAGTTAATATTTTAGCAAATTCAGGAGACAGTTCCGCAATGACAACCTCATCAGCTTCGATGATACCAAGCGGAATTTTGGAATCCACAATATTTCCTATGGAAAAGGGCGGAATTGGTTTTGCAAAACCTATAAGAGCATTGGCAAATGCAATAAAAACCAGATGGAATAAAATTTTGGGCAGGCCGATTAAACCGATGGCTCTCGAGGGTGATACAACCGGTTTAAAAGAAGCATCAAAAATAGCAAGCGTTGAAGCATCTTCATCAGGGCTTGTGACAACAGGTGTTGGTTCTTATACTTCGGGTGCCGCATCATTTATGGATCAGTCGGTTCATTATCCGACATTAGGCTCAGATGCTCTCCCAGCCGAGTGGATTGAATGGATGCGCAAAAATCCTTTACAGGATGCCGCTTATGATTTCTTATACAATGAAAAAGGTATCGGAAACGAAAGTGCATCATCTTTTGCCGCAACAGCATCGGGTATGGGTTCTGTTGCACATTACGCCGGTTCTGCGGGAATTGCCGCACCGAGAAAAACCCTTAAAGAATTAACCTCTAAGCCGGCAAATGATGTTTTATCATAAATTCTTAATATAACTTTATAATGAATAAAAATCAGGCAATTTTAAATATTTACCGTTCTTGAATAGTCAGGAACGGTAAATATGTACATAGCCCCGAATTATAAATATAGCATAAACACTTATAATGCCCCTAAAAGAACTTCCGAACCGCATTTTTGCGGAGGCGGAATAAATGCTGTGAGTGAAACGGGTATGAGAGGAGTTGAATACTCTTTTCGTGTTATAGGTAACAGAATATCAGATTTTTTTGCAAAACCGTATATAAAAAATGCTATCGGTTTTATATCAGGTGTTAAACCTGAACAGACGGAAAAATACCTTGTATTACTTGATGAGATAAGTCGTTTTTACAGTTCAGCCAAAAAATTTCATGTAAATATTCAGGATAAAATTCTGGAACGTGTTGCCGCAGGCGGTAAGTCAACCATTTTTATAATGAATCATTCTAACCAGGGCCAAGACCCTTCTATGCTGGCATGTTTAAATACCTTATTAACCGATGCATATATAAAAGCGGGTAAAAAAGAAGATTTTCCCCTGCCAAAAATTATTCTTAATCAGGATATTTTAAAAACAATGAATCCAGTCAAACGAAAGGCTTTTGAGGCATTCGGGGCTGTCGGGATAGATGCGAATTTGTTTTCTGCCGACAAATCGGTTAATGCAAGAGCATTTTTCCCGCTTATCAAAGGGTTTATAAAAGATAAGTGCAATATATTTATCTTCCCCGAAGGTAAAATGGCGATAAGTCAAACGCTTGACCTGAATGAAAGATTTCAATCAGGTGTTGCGGAGATGGTAAGCAAAATTCTCGGGATAAAAAAAGAAGTGACAGTTGTTCCTGTCGGGTTTTCATACGGAAAAGGGGCTGATAAAGAATTTAACGCTATGCACATAGGTGAACCCGTTACATTTAAAAGAACTGATGAAGGACATACTACCGTAACCGCAGGTTTAATTCCGAAATCCGAATTTGCCGATGAAGCCTTTGTCAAATTTTTCAGAGAACATGAAGGGGAAGAAGATGTGGTTATGACACATGAAAAAGTTCCGATAAAGCCTGAGGATACGGTTAAATTTATAAGACGGTTACTGAGTGAGAATTTAGAAATCTGTACAAAAGAGGCAGATAAAAAATTTAAAATCGAACGCAATAATGTCTGCGAAGATATTGAAAAACTGAAACTCGCAGGCGACCAATGGAAATATTTTGAAGGTCTTTACGTCAAAAAATAGATAATATCTGTCAGGCAAAAACTATTTTATAACCCCAACCTGATTTGTTCTTGTTGTTTTCGGGTTTTTAACCTTAATCTCTTTTATAACTTTGCGTTCGGTATTATTTGTCTGCTGAACGGCAGGTTCTGCTTTTGTTGTTTTAACAGCCTTATTAGAAGTTTTATTATTTACTTTTTGGACTTTTTGTACCTGTTTGCCGTCACGACCGATTGCCCAACGGAAGCCGCCTGTCAATGCAATACCGTTTCTTCCGCCGTTTCTCATCATAGCCTGAGCATAACCCGTAAATCTGTCGCCGATTTGTTTCTGTACACCTGCACCGTATTCAACATAAGGTCTGATACTCATATCAGGAAGATCAATACCCATTGCTTCCGTATGTGTTTCATTCATCAGGTTCCAAACCATTCCGACAGAAGCATAAGGCTGCCATCCATGTTTGAGGTTGCCTATGAATCTGATGCTCGGGTTCAGTTGAATTGTATGCAGAGGATCTGAGTTGATTCTTACTCCTGCTGCGTTTGTGTAGTCAAAAGTCTTCATCAGAGAGTAGCCCATAAACCATATTGGCTGCATAATAAATTTGCCGTCTGCAAATTCAAAATTATAACCTGTTTTGGAGCCTATACCGGTCATATAAGAAACGTTATCATCGTGACCATACATTGTATCATTTTCTGCAACAGAAGCGCCTACTGTTGCCGTTAATGCCGTCCAGAAGTTACCCTTATACCATGTTTGGGTTGCACCTATCACACCGCCGTTCATATTCGTTGATACACCGGAGTATGTTATATGAGAACCGTTGTAACCAAGATAACCGGTGAATACGGTATTCCAGCCATGTTTAAGTTCTTTGAAGTCTGTATCAAAACCTACAAGTGTTCCGTATGAGTTAACGCCGACTCTCGGGCCGTTTCTGAGCGACATATTTTCAAATGACGCATAAGGTCTTGCCCATCCTGCTTTGTTCTGATACAGGTGACTCATAGCAGCCAGGTTGCTGTTGAAGTCTGTTGATGCACCTTCTGCTAATGCATATTTATTCTGGTTAATCAGGGCAAATCTGTCTATCGCTCTGAGTTTTGTAAATCCGTCAGAGTGTTCAAAAGCGTGGTACATCGTTGTATTCATTGCAGCCTGCATACCGGCCTGATTCATTACAGGAGTTGCCAATATTGCGGGGTTGAAGGATGAATTTCCGCCGCTTGTTGTGAATGTAAAGTAACCTTCACCGTTTTTCAGACCGTAATGAGTTGTATATTTGTATATCGGTGAGTATGCGATTGTATCTTCACCTGTGTAGTTGACGTATTTTGCAAGTTTTTTGTTATCGGTGAATAACAATGATACTTCAAGTTCATTTGTCGGTGAAATTAGGTTAATCTTATCTACGTTGATTTTTGAACCAGGAGTAATTGTTGCATTCTTAGCGGATAATCTGTCCATAACTTTATTAGCCAAATCAGCATCGATACTCATTGTTAATATACCGTTGAGGTTCATATTGTTCAGTGCTAATGAACCGACTTTGTTATTAACCATACTGATTTTATTGTTACCGTTAAGAGTCAGGTCAAGTCCTGTTAATGCGCTGTCTTTTGCCATATCGATTTCGGTATTTGTAACGGTTGTATCAAGACCCGAAATTTGTGCTTTTTCGCCTAATTTAAGTTTTCCGTTTTCAACATTAAGTTTTGAGCCGCCTATACCGATGAGTTTGTCATTTAAGGTTACGGTATCTGTTCCGTCAATATTGATTTCGGAATTTGCAGACATTGTGATTATACTGTCTTCAATTGTTGATTTACCCTTGATATCAATATCGCCCATTGTCTTGATACCTGAGCCGTTGTTTGAAATGTCAGCATTATCAAGGACAATTTTGGAATCTTCCTGTAAGGATTTAACAAGTTCTTTACCGCCTGTAACTTTGACGTCTTTAAGGACTAATTCTGTTCCTTCTTTGTTAATCTTGAAGCCGGAATGATTATTAAGGTCAATTGTTGATTTCTTGTTGCCGTCAGTTGCACCCTGTACGGTGAATGTGCCTGCTGCGGTGTTGCCTAAATCTTCCGTTACTTTGTATTTAGCTTTAGGATTGTCTGTTACAAAGCTTCTGTCGTCAGTATCTTTTTGGTTAATAAGTTTCAGAGTATCACCCTGTGTTCCTATTTCATGAACAGGTCCGAGTACGGTTTCTTCTCTTGTACTCATTACGATAGAATCATTAAGTGTGGTTGTCTGACCTAAGCCTAATGTTCCGTATGTATCTTTTGTTCTGTCCTGTTCATAAACTTTATAAACATCAGTCCATTTTGTTTCGGTTTTAATTTCGTCTTTTGTAATTATTGAATCAATAATTTCAGAACTCAACAGATGTTCTGTTCCGAGCTGCGCTCTTGCGGTGTCGGACAATGCAAGTTCAAGACCGTTTGTTACAAGAATTTGAGAATTGAAGTCTTTGCCTGCATCAGTGTATGATGTTCCGTTGAGGATATTAAATTCGTCAATTGTAACTGTTCCCGTGCCGTTAGC
>CAMHMW010000032.1 GCA_946186335.1 uncultured Candidatus Melainabacteria bacterium | reverse complement strand
AATGCTTTGATAATTCGGAAGCTCGTATGTTGTTTGATTTATCGGGGTTTCTGCGCTGTTATTTTTTTTATTATTATTTTCATATTTTGGGGTTAAAACGGGGTTAATTTTTAAAATCTGCATATTTATATTTCCTTTTTAAAGGTATTAAAACTCCTGAAAAAATTTTTTGCGGAGTAAACATTACTTTATCGGAAACAGTTCTTCGTTTATAACTTTTGCGGCTTCAAATGATGAATTTTTGTCTGATAAAAGTTTTTTAACCGATGCCAAATCTTCAATGTGTGATTTTCTCAAATCATCATTATACAAAAGTCTTTCAATGTTTAAAGAAATATTTGCGGGGGTTGCTTTGTCCTGAACAAGTTCGGGAACAATATCTTTATCCGCAATAATATTGGGCAGACAGACTCTTTTGATACATCTTACCAGCAAATATATCCAGTAAAACAGTTGCGGACCTTTATATGAAATAATCATCGGGGTTTTATAAAGGCAGGCTTCCAGTGCTACCGTACCCGATGCTAAAATCAAAGCATCCGATACGCTTAAAAGAGCCTGATTATCTCCTTTGATAATTGGAATTTCAAGGTTATCCGTGTATTTTTTAAATACCTCGTCAGATAAATTCGGAGCCTGTGACAGGCAGAACTGCAAATCAGGATGTTTCATACTCAAATCTTCTGCTGCATCAATGAAAATATCCATAAGATTTTTTAGTTCAAACTCTCTTGAACCGGGGAAAATTGAAACAAGTTTTTTTTCAGGGTCAAGTCCGTATTTTCTGAAAAATGCTCTTTTTGCGGCAGGTGCAGGTAATTGTGACACAAGCGGATGTCCGCAATAATGGGTATCAATTCCGTATTGTGCGTATAGTTGACGCTCAAACGGAAAAATACACAAAACTTTGTCCACGTATTTTTTTATAAGATTTATTCTGTATTTTCTGCTTGCCCAGACCTGAGGCGGTATGTAATAAAAAATCTTAATTCCCGCCTTGTGCAAAAATTTTGCAACAGATAAATTAAACGCACCATAATCAATTAACAAAACCAAATCAGGTTTGTATTCGTTTTTTAGATAGTCAACGACTGATTTCCCGAGTTTGTAGTGATTTAAAAGTATTTTCGGGGTTAAACCCATAGCGGACATTTTTTTCTGGTCTGCAAAGAGTTTCACTCCCTCTGCTGCCAGATTTATTCCGCCTATTCCTTCAATTTCAAGGTCGCATTTTAACGCACGCAATTGTTTTACAACATTTGCCGCATGCATATCTCCCGAATATTCACCTGTAATGATAAATAATCTTTTTGTCATAGATTAAACCGCCATTATGACTATATCGTGGTCATCAGCATATTTAATAACTTTTTCCTGATCAACGATAATAGTTTCGTTTGCTTCAACCGCAATTAACGCTCCGCGGTAGTGTGAAATTGTTCTTAATGTTTTCATTCCGATTGCGGGAATATCAAAGCGTTTATCCTGTTTTGGTTTGGCAACCTTAACAACAACAGCCCCTTCTTTTGCAAGTTTTGCCCCGCGTTTTATACAAACATCCGTTCCTTCAATTGCTTCAACCGCCATTATCATTTTGTCTTTTATAACAACTGATTGACCGACATCAAGTTTGCCCATTTCTTTCGCAAGCCAGAAACCGTAATTCACATCTTCCATCTGTTCTGCGGTCGGCTTGTGTTTTCCAAGAACTCCCGCAGGAATCATAAGGTTTTTGATGAAAATAGTCTGGTCAAGAACTTCAATTCCTATTTTTGAAAGTTCTTCCACAATCATAAGCATAACCTGATCATCATTTAATCTGGTTGCTTCTTTAATTAAATCAATTGCACGTTTGTCAAATTTATTCAACTGTAAAAGGACTTTTTTGTGAACTTTTCCGAGAAATGAAAGTTGTTTGATTTCTTCATCTTTGAGGATTTTTTCAATCTTGTTGACTTCGCCCGGATGACAACTGTAAACCTTTGAACAATATTTTTTCAAATCATGCAGGTTATCGTTTGCAAGAGAAATACAAATAACTTCAAAACCGTTTTCTTTTGCATGCTGTGCCATTCTGACGGGCAATATTCCGTCGCCTGCGATTAGTCCTTGTTTATTTTCCAGTGTAATTGACATTCTTTTTCCTCTTTAATGTTTTAATGAATTAATCTTTTTCACATCTTCTTCACTTAATATTTTAGCACCACCAAGAATTTTTGCACAAATAATTGTTTTTGCATAATTTTCTGTCAGTTCCAGTTTCAAAAATGCCTCTCTAATATCTTTGCCCCCGATAATAACCCCATGATTTTTCATTAAAATAACATCATAATTTTTGAAAAACGGCGAAGTTTTTTCAACCAGTTCAGCTGACCCGGGAAGGGCATATTCAGCCAGCGGAATTTCTCCGAAACAATATACAATTTCAGGGGAAACAGGTTCGCTTAATGACACTCCGGCAGAGGCAAAAGCCGTAAGATACGGTGAGTGAACGTGAAAAATGCTTTCAATATCGGGACGCTGCTTGTAAAATTCTGTATGCAATGCCTTTTCGCTTGACGGTTTTGGATTTCCTTCAATAACATTTCCGTTGAAATCAATTATTGATAAGTCCCCCTCCGTTAAATATCCGCTTGTACTTCCGCTTGAGGTAATAATAATTTTATCATTGTACCTTGTGGAAAGATTACCGGAAATGCCGGGGGTATAATCTTTCCCTCCGGCAATTTTTCCGTATTTTATTAATTCCTCTTTCAATGTTTTCAACATACTAATCCGTTGTTTCCTTATCGGGATCTTCTATATCAATAACCTGAGCATATTCAAGCGGTTTTGCCTTCATTTGAGGCTGAGGTTTGTTGAATATGGATATTCTTTGTACCGGTTCCGGCTCTTTTGGCGGAGCGGGAACGAAAGATAATGTTCTTTCGGGTTTTTCCTTTTTGCCAAGTCTTTCGGGATTTTTAATCTCCATTCTGCCGTAATTAATCGTTGTACCTTTTGTATCAAATGCAACATCAAACCCAAAATATGTTGTTTGTCTTACAAAGTCATATCCCAAACGTACTCTCAAATCATCTGGACCGATGGCAACCATAAATCTGTTTTCCTGGAATAATTTTCCGTTAGGAGCATCATCGCTGAGGTTTACGTTACCTGACCATCCGACTGACAGATATTTGTTTATTCTGAGTATTTCCGTCAAATATACGGATGAATGACCGTATCTGTATGCATCGTAACGGCGCATAGGTGATTGGTCATCATAACCTGTCTGATAGTAGCCCAAATCCTGCATCCAGTTTTTGTATTGAACGTGAACTCTCGGACCTGTTCTTGCGATAAATTGTGTGTCACCTGTTCCGTATACGGCTGCTGAACCCTGCATCAACCAACTGAACTGGAAGTACAGTCTTTTTTCATCATTTTCGTAGTTATATAATATCTGGTTTATTTGAGCCATATAACGTAATCTTGTTGTGGTTGTTCCGCCGGATTTGAATTTCTCCCCGTAATAGTTTCTATCATTATCCTGCATCAAACCAAAACTTGCTCTGTGTCTGAATGACAAATCTCTGTTTTCTCCTAGGAAATTACTTTTTTTAATACTCTTATCATAGTATAGTTCCGCCATATATTTTGCCATGCGGGAACCTAAGAACCACTCATCGGTATAACTGTTTGATGCGTACTGTAAGAACAGGTTATCATCAAGACGCTGAATACCACGTAAGAAAAAGATATTAGATGCAGTTCCGTAGCCTAATTCCGTACTGTTAAATTTATTTCTGTATTTTAAGGCTCCGCCAAAGCCAAAATGACCGTGGTCATAATTCAGAAACGGAATTACTTTGATAATAGAACTGAACGGCCCGCCAAAAGTTATACCCGGACCTGCAAACATACCCAGTTTATGTTTTGTACCAAATTCGGGATAGTTCGCTTCAAAATATTCTCTGTCTTTATCCGTATATGCGGTTATACTCGGCCATGTAAACCAGTATTTCCCTTTTCTGTAAAATTTAACTTTTTTTGCGGTAAATTTATCATAATTTTTAGCTGCATCAATGTATATTTTATCAATATCCAGTCTGATTTGGTTCCCTTCCGGGTTTCCAAAGAATAATCCCAAATCTTCTTCCGGAATAATCATGTTGTCAAATCTCGGTCCGACCATTCTGGAGGACATTCTGTAAACGTGTGACTGATCGGAGTGAAGATTACCGTTTAACAATATCAAAGTACCGTTTTGTTGTACTGCTTTTTCTGCATCTGCAATCAACAGGGTTGTCATGGCTTCAACATTGTCTGCCGTAATAAGTTCTTCATTCATGTCAACTTCAACATAATCGGATTTTGTAGGTAAGCCGTCTTTTGTAATTATAACATTTCCTATACCTTTCAGTATGTTGGAATCCTGATTATAAATCATCTTATCCGCAACAACTTTAATTTTTTGCGGCGGAATATACAGAACGGGACGTCCTGTTGCAACCATATCTCCCGTTTCTTCGTCAAAGTTAACATTAGGAGCATCCAGCATAAGTTCCTTTTGGGTTACCTGTTTGCTGATACCTGATTCTAACGAGATATTATCATCCGGTACTTTCTCCTCAACTTCCGATTTTATCGAATCGGAAATAGCGCTTTCGCTTGCTTCATCCGTGATGGTTTCGGGTTGAGCAGACTTTTTCTTTCCGAATTTAAACTTACTCAGAAAAGATTTCTTTTCTTTTGGCTTATCAATCGAATCTT
The DNA here is from genome assembly GCA_946186335.1 of uncultured Candidatus Melainabacteria bacterium. Taxonomy (GTDB): domain Bacteria; phylum Cyanobacteriota; class Vampirovibrionia; order Gastranaerophilales; family Gastranaerophilaceae; genus Zag111. The sequence continues at coordinate 10,209 of CAMHMW010000032.1, read as the reverse complement.
CATCTTCTTCGTCCTCTGCAAACTCGTCTTGTTGCGGCGGCTGATATTGGTATGTGTCTGACGGCACAAGTCTGTGAGCCTGATTTGTTAAGAATAAACGACATTTCTTAAATATCGGCATATCGTCGCCTTTAATATTGTCATAGGTTCTTCCGTTTTCATCAAAACCGTCATCATAACCTGACAGTTTACTTTTTTTGGAAGTATTTCTGACATCGGGATCAACTATCGTTGCTGCCGGACGAAAATAATTTTCGTTTTCAAAATCCAACCCCGAAAATGACGGGTCCATTCTCATATCGTCATAGGCATAAGAAATGCCCTGTAACGATAGTATTAAAAGTGCTGCGATTAAGTATTTTTTCAATTTATCTTCCTTTTCTTTTTCTGTTATTAAATGTAGTTAAACGGATTTGTAGGTTTACCGTTTACACGAACCTCAAAGTGACAGTGAGGACCCGTACTGTATCCGGTTGAACCTTCTCTTCCGACGGTTTGACCTTTTTTGACCATCTGACCGTTGCTTACGGAGATTGATGACATGTGAGCATAAAGCGTTGTAATCGGCTGTCCGTTAACAACACCATGGTCAATAATTACACATTTTCCGTAACCTCCATACCATCCGGAATATATAACTTTACCGTCATTTGAAGCCATAATCGCTCCGCCGTTGGCTCCGCCAATATCAATTCCTGAATGGAATATTCTGCTTTTAAATATCGGGTGGGTTCTCCAGCCGAAAGGTGAAGTTATCGGACCGGCAATCGGTTTAATAAATCCTGTTGAATTAATTTTTACGGTTGTTCCTGACTGGCTGTTTTGCTTTGTCAGGCTTGCAATCATACTCTGTAAACTTGCAGATTGCCTTTCCAGTTCGCGTTCGGAACGTTCGTAGTATGCTTTATCCTTTTGCAGACGTTCAATCATTGTTCTGTTTTCTGCAATTGAACCCTGAATTGAGGCTCTTTGGGTGTTAATATCACGAATTGATGCTTCAACCATACGCTTCTGTGCCTCAACTCTGGCTTTTAGTGTGGCTATTTCATCAGCCTTCGCTTTAATTGCTCTCATTCTTTTGTAGTCGTCTTTTATGACAATTTTTTCATAATAAATCATATCCATCAGAGTATTAACATCTTTTGCGGACATAATAAGTTCAAACATGCCTCTGCGCTGATGCTTATATACCTGCCTGATACGTGCTTTCATTGCCGTATCAATTGCGCGAAATTCATTTACTGCGGTATTAAGCTGCATTTCCATAGACGAAAGATTTGATACAAGAGAATTGTATCTCTGGGTTGTATCTCTTAACTGTACCTGAGCCTTTTCAAGCTTTTGCTGGTTTGAGTTAAGTTTGTTTCTTTCTGAGCGCAAGCGTAAATCAGCCTGTTTTTTCTTTTGTTCAAAATAATAACGCTTGTTATTTGTTTGCTGTAACTTCTGTGAAAGAGATGCTTTTGATTGGGGCGCCGCAAATGATGGTACTACCGACGTGAAACATATAGTACCAGTAATTATCCAGCATATTAAAATGTATTTTATTGTGTTCCCTATTTTCATTTTATTATTTGAAAAGTTGCGGAAGTACGAGCAGTGATGCTCCTGCCATCCACAGTAAAAAACTAATACCTATAATTAAAGTTATAGCCTTTTTGTGTTTTCTGAAAAATTCCATAATTTCTCCCCTCACATTAATATCATTTTACTATCAAAATAAAAAATGTGCAAACTGCATTTGTTAAAATTTTACAAAAAGGATAAAAATGAACATTTTTGTATTACAATCGTTATACAGATACAAGAGGTTAAATTATGGACGAAAAATGCTCAAAATACGAATCGTTGTTCACCTTCCGCTCGGAGGAAGAACTTATGGAACATGTAAATTCCTGTCCCGAGTGCAGGTATGAACACGAACAAATGCAGAAAGTATCTGAATTAATCAACGAAGTCAAACCGTATTACAGAAAGAAAAGAAAAAATGCGGCAAGATTTAAGGCTGCGTGTGCGCTGTTTTTGATTGCGGTCTGCACAACAACGCTGGGGGTTATCAACTTGAATACCGATGTTGCCGACACCTTAAAATACGGTCAAACGCTGACTGCGGAAGATTTAGGGCTTCCCGTTGATTCGTACGGGTTAATATATTTTACAGAGTAGACGGTTGATGGATTTTAACAAAGTAATAGAAGCAAACAAGCAAAACATAAAAAATATAATACGTCTTATAACCAAGGAAGATAACGAAGATTTGGAACAGGAGGTATATGTTAAAATCTGGAAAAATGCAGACAAATACGAAGAAAAAGGCTCAATAAAAAGCTGGATATCCACAATCGCACGCAACACATCGTTGGATTATCTGAAAAGTTCATACCAAAAGGTTTTCAGGACATCAACCTCGGATGAGTTTGTTATGGACAGTATAAAGGACAAAAAAACAACTCCCGAAAATAATGTCATAAATCTTGAAAGACAAAAAAGGATAATTGCGGCAATAGAAAATTTAAAACCTAAGTTTAAAGAAGTAATAATGATGTGTGAAATAAACGGTTATACATACGAAGAATGTTCCAAAAAACTTAACTGTCCGATAGGAACGATAAAATCAAGAATCTTCAATGCTAAAAAAGAATTAGCGGAACAACTGAAAGATTTAATGTAATTACGAAAGGAATTTATATGAAAAAATTGTTATTGTTAACGGCTATGGCGCTGATTATCTCTCCCGTAACGGTTAATGCTGCCTCAGCGGAAACAGTACCGCCGCAAAATTCATCGGTTCAGCAGCCGGAACATCCGTCAAAAGAGCAGATGAGAAAACAATTTGAAGAACGTCTGCAATTGACTGATAAACAAAAAGAGAAGGCTAAAAAACTTCATGAAAAAGGACGTCAGGAAATGACCCCTGTTATGGAAGAATTAAAGGCTAAATACGGAGAAATGCACGCTGTTAAAAGTTCAAAAATGAGCGATGCCAAAAAAAATGAAAGAATGGATGTTCTTCAAAGCGAAATCAAACCGCTTGAAAAGCAGGCAAACGAAATAAGAAAGAAAAATTCCGAAGAATTTGAAAAAATCTTAAACAAAAACCAAAAGGCAGAACTTGAAAAAATGAAAGCAGAGGGACGTGCAAAATTTGAAAGAGAACACAAGGCAAGGCCACCGTTTCAGGGATTAGGCACTCCGGGATTCTTTTTCAGACCGCTGATTCCACCGCAGAATAAGTAAATTAAAACAGAGGACGTTAGTCCTCTATTTTTTCGGTTTTTCCTTTACTTCGTATCCGAACCTGTAAGTTGGGCTTTCAGCCCAACAAAAACCTCTTTCGCAATTGTACGGTTTGCAAGTTCACCGGCTGATTATTTAATCATTGAGTAGACTTTTTTGACTTCCGCATCTTCTGGTTTGAGCCGAACGGCTTTTTCTATTGATTTTTCAGCCTGTTTTAAATACTTGTTCTGTTTTGTATTGTCATACAGCGCCTTATTTGCGAGGGCGCAATAAAGCCAATAAACATAATTGCTTTCATCTGCTTTTGCCAGTTTATAAAAATATTTAACGGCATTTTCGTAATTCCCGTTCAGATAGCTCATATACGCAAGACGTGATACACGCTGGGTCAAATCTTCAACATTATAGAAATCGGTTACGTTTTCCCCTTTATCTATTACAAATGATACACGGTCTGAGGATTTTTTAACGTTAAGTACATCCGAATTATAAATATTTGCTTTGCCTTCTTCAACCCATTCGGGATTAATTACTGTCATATTTTCTTTAAAACTTTCAATTCTTTTTGCGGTTTCCGGATGTGAATTATACCAGCCGTACCACGGTCTTACTTCTGCGTAGGTATCAAAGGTGTTTAATACATCAAGCGCTTTTGCGGGAGAATAACCCGCTCTTGTGAGAAGTATTATAGCCTCTGAGTCTGCCATATATTCCATATCTCGCATGTCTTTTAAATATTTGAGCATAGTTGTCTGAACTGCGGAAACTCCCAAAGCATTTCCCAAAGCGGCACTCATCTGCATGCTCTTGTAACCCTGCTCCATTTTTGTTGTAATTTCTCCCTGATGTTTAGAATGTCCCAGTATTAAATGTGACATTTCATGAGCCATTATAAAAGCAATAGCATCATCGTTGTTATAAAAAGTATCATACAGTCCGGTATTAATTTTTACAAAATTCGCATCTGATGAAGTTGCGTTTATGTCTTCCGTTTTTCTGACTGCAATACGCCAGTTTATGTAATCTAAGTTATTCGCTCTGATTAGTTTTTCACTTATTCTGTATAATTTGTAAAAATCGACAGCCTGAATATCATCGGCTGATATTCTTGTTTTCTTTTTGAGTTGAGGATAGATTTCTGTTTCGTATATCTGTTCGTCTTTTGCAAGTTTTGCTTCGTAATCTTTTTCATCAACAGGGGTATAATCAAGCAGCTTCAGTAGTTTTGGGTCATAAGTTTCTTTTGAAACGGCTGGCAATACCCTGTCATATTCCGGTGTTATCGGATAATTCTTTTTGAGTGTCTGAACAGAATTATATTTAACGTTGTCTTTTACCTTTTTTAATTGAGAATCAAGATATGATTTTCCCCAAGCACATGTCGGGATACTCAAAATCAATAAACTAATCAGTAATTTTTTCATAATTTAAAAACTCCAGCTGCTTAATAATAATTCCATTTTACTACGTGATTTTAATTTTTCAAGACGGAAATTTTACCTCCGTTAACTCCGTATCCGAAAATTGCAAAGTCATATTTTACTGGGTCTTCGGGACAAAACTTTTTTAAGTTTTCGGTTAATTCAATAACCGCTTTAAAATCGTTTGCTTTTCTTGTCAAAAGTCCCATTTGCCTTGAAATTCTGCCGACATGAACATCAAGCGGTATGTATAATTCGGACGGCTTCATAAATGTCCAGATGCCGGCATCAACAATACTTTTTCTGACCATCCACCGCAAAAACATACACATCCGCTTCATCGCACCGCCGTTTCTCGGGTTTGGTATCATGTGATAAAACCCCTGACCGACATTTGCGTTCGCTCGGGAATAAAAATAATCAGTCACCGTTTCAAACATTTTATTTTGTTTATAGCCGTATTCAAACAATTCCTCAAGACCGTTTGATGTGTTATAAAGTTCTTTTAAAATCTCAAAAATTGATATAAAATCGTTTGGCTTTCCGAAACGGTAATTGAAATCTCCTACCATTTCGGACTCAAAATTTTGAACAAAATTCAGCGGCTCGTTTTCTGCCATATCAAGCCACCCGTCAAGTTTTTTGATGAACTGTTTTCTGCTGCCGTATGCAAGCAAAGATGCTACAAAACCCGCAATTTCCGTATCTTTTTTTGTTTTGAACTTATGGATAAACTGAACGGGGTCATCTTTTATAAACTCCGCATTTTCATAGATTTCAACAAGTTTATCCAGTTCATTTTTTGTAATCATATTTTCATTTTATTCCAAAATTGAAAAATTTTCCTTTTTTATGTAAAATTTACCTTGATGGAAGGACAAATCTATAAAATACATTCGGATTTTTATTATGTTCAAAAGGGTGAAGAAACCTTTGAATGTAAAATTCGTGAAGTCTTAAAAAAACAGAAGATTAAAATAGTAACGGGTGATTTTGCGGAATTTGAAAACGGAGTTATTACAAACATTCTGCCCAGAAAAACATTTATTCCCCGTCCTGCTGTTGCAAATGTCGACCAGATTGTTGTTGTAACTGCCTTAAAGCATCCCGATTTGGACTTTCACCAGTTAAATAGATATCTTTCGCTTGCTAAATATTATAAAATTCCCGTTGTTCTGTGTTTTAACAAGGAGGATTTGGGCTTAGAGCAGGAGGAGCAGGACAATATCGTTTCAATATATTCGCCCCTCGGGTATAAAATAGTCTTTACATCCGCAACTGAAAACAGGGGAACCGAAAATATAAGAAAACTTCTAAAAGGGAAACTATCGGCTCTTTGCGGAAATTCCGGTGTCGGAAAATCAAGTCTTGTTAATGCACTTAACCCGAATGTTCATTTAAGAACAAAAGAGGTGAGTGAAAAATTAAACAGAGGAACCCATACCACAAGACACTGTGAGATTATAAAACTCGATGAAAATTCTGCGGTTGTTGATACCCCCGGTTTCAGTAATATTCGTTTTGATTTTATTATGCCGCATGAAGTCGGCGCGTTGTTTGATGAAATTGTTAAATACCGTTCGGGGTGTAAGTATGCTGACTGTCTGCATATAAACGAGGATGGCTGCGAGGTTCTTAAACACAGTCAGGAAATGGATGAAACACGTTATAACAGTTATGTTGAATTTTTACGTGAGGCGCTTGAATACAAAGAACATGTGAAATATAACGGAATTAAAAAAGAAACCTCCCAAAAAGTCAAAAACAATAAAACTCAGGCTAAAATAAGCAGCCACAAAAGACAGGCATCACGTAATACCCGCAAACAGATGATTTATAAGGAAATTGACGAAAATGAATATGAATGATTATATTGAACTTATAAATGACAAACTGGATGAATTTATTTCAATTGAATATCCCGAAAATATCTTTAAATCAATGAAATATACAGTTATGCTTCCGGGAAAACGGTTAAGACCTGTTATGTGTCTTGAAACCTGCCGTATGTTTGGCGGGGATATTGAAGATGCAATGCCGACAGCCTGTGCAATAGAAATGTTACACGCACAAACTCTGATTCATGACGATTTGCCGTGTATGGATAACGATGATTACAGACGGGGTAAACCCTCTAATCATAAAGTGTTTGGAGAAGCGATTGCCGTTTTGGCAGGAGATGCACTTCTAACTTACGCCCCTCAAACAATAACAAAATTTTCCGAAAATCTTTCGCCCTCAACAATTATCAGAATATTAAACGAGTATTTTAATTTTGCGGGAGCAAGAGGAGTTATTGCGGGGCAGGTCGTTGATATAGAATCCGAAAACGCTTTTGTATCTGATGGTGATACGGTTGAAAAATATTCAAAAACACTTGAATATTTGCATATACACAAAACTTCCGACCTGTTTCAACTGGCTGTAAGAACAGGTGCAATTATTGCGGGGGTGGAGGATGAACAGTTATTCGTCATAACGGAATTTGCAAAAAAATTCGGACTCGCTTTTCAGATAGCGGATGATATTTTGGATGAGATTTCAACTTTTGAACAAATGGGAAAGACTCTCGGAAAAGATAAAGAAGAAGGAAAACTGACTTATGTTTCTCTGTACGGACTTGATGAGGCAAAATGTAAACTTTCTTGCCTGATGAGTGAATGTCGTGATATAATGAAAAAACAAAATTTGAAGTCGGACATTTTTGACGGAATAATTGATAACATATTAAAGAGAGCAGGTATTTAATGAATATAGAAGCAATCAGAATGACTGTTGCGAATACGGGATATGAAATAATTTTATGTGCTATGGCAAGTGCTTGTGTTGCTCAGATAATAAAGTTTTTCTTATTTACGTTTCAATCACGAAAAATTAATTTTAAAATATTTACAACAACAGGCGGGATGCCGAGTGCTCATTCTGCGGGCGTTATGGCGCTTTCTATAATGGTTGCAATTCAGCAGGGTTATGATTCTCCCCTGTTTGCGGTTGCTCTCGGGTTTTCGCTGATTATCATGTATGATGCTGCAGGACTACGCAGAGCGGCAGGGAAAACCGCCGCATGTCTGAACCGTATGATGGACGATTTTTATCATCATGATTTGCAGAGTGTAGGCGGAAAATTAAAGGAACTTTTGGGACACACCCCTTTGGAGGTCTTTTGCGGGGCAGTCTTAGGTGTAATTTTCGCTTATGTGTTCCACATGTATATGATTTCTTAGAATTTTAAGGTTTAATATGAGAAAATTTTATAACGTAATTATTATTTTGCTGGTATCTTTGTCTGTTTCTGCCTGCGGTTTTTTAAAAGTAAACAGGGATGACTGTGAGACAAAATGCTTAAACTATAAAAATAGGATTAATCAGACTCTCAGTATCAAATCAGGTTTTTCACATCTGTCTGACAAGGACAAAGAAAATGCTGTTTGTCCTCAAGCTGACAACCCCGAAAATGGCAATATCGAATGTCATTGCAATGGTAAAATATGCAACTTCTATTGGTACTCTGACATTAATTCAACGGCACATACCTGCAATTTCAAATTTAATTCGTATGGTGTATTTGATTACGTATATTTTGAAGAACACATTGATAATCCGTTTGAATATTTATTGAAAATACACAGATAAAATTTCTGCGATTTCATTCTCGCTGATACTTTTATAGTTTATACCTGATGATGTTATGGGCTGTTTGTGATGGAGTGAAGAATCAACATCAACTGAGGGCGGCATAATTGAGCCTTTATAAAGTGCGCCAGCCATTCTGCGGTAAAACTTATCAAGCCACTGTGCTTTTTGTTCTTTTGTTATTTTGTGAGTTTTTTCGTATAAAAATTCTGCTTTTAAAAGGTCATCATAACTTTCTTTTTTATTTTCAAGCCGCCAGATAACCTCATCCATAAATTCATACGGCATAAGTGCATCTTCGGCGCAAAGCGGTTTGCCGGTGTTGGGGTCTATCGCAAGTTCCGCCCCCGGACGTTTTTGGATAATTGATTCGGGGATGGCATTTTTGTCTTCTCTGTTTTTATTCATCCAGCGGGCAAGTGCAAACAGTTTTGTTTTTGTAACGTTTGCTATCGGGGCAAATCCGCCCGACATATCGCCGTTTATCGTTGCGTAACCCATATAGGCTTCTGATTTGTCAGAGGTTGCAATCGGCAGACAACTGCCAAATTCGTTGCTGATTCCCCACAGATACATCGCACGTGAGCGTGCCTGAATGTTATCCATTGTGTATGACTGCTTGTAGCGGCATTCCCATTTGCTTTCAACTTTTTCAAACAGTTGGTTAAAACAATTTGCGGATGTTTCAACCATATCTTTAATCGGTGCAACTGCAAAATTTATCCCCAGATTTGCTGCAAGTTGTTCCGCATCGGATTTGCTTGTCTGAGTTGTAATTTTTGAGGGCATACTTATCCCGAAAACGTTTTCACATCCGAGAGCATCTGCCAGTAAAACCGCACAAACCGTTGAATCTAATCCTCCGGATAACCCCAAAACCGCACGCTTAAATCCTGTTTTGCCAAAATAGTCTTTAATTCCCTGAATAATAGTTTTGTAGGTTCTTTCCATATCATCGTCATAATCAAGCGAGAATTCTTCTTTTTGCTTTGGCAAAAGGTCAGGATAGACTTTTCCCAAACAATTTTCAAAATTTACTATCATAAATTGTTCTTCAAAAGATTTTGCACGTGCAAAAAGGTTTCCGCCTGTGTTGTAAACAATGCTTGCTCCTGCAAATGTTGTGCTGTCGGTTGCTCCGACCTGGTTAACATATATCAGAGGTTTAGAACATTTTTGGGCGATTTGCTGTAAAAGTTCGGATTTTGGAATTTCAGTTTTCAGGCAAAACGGATTTGCATCGCAAATAATTAAGCCGTCAGGGTTTTCTTTCATAATTTCATCGATATTGTCGGGAATTTGTAAACCGACAATTATTCCGTAAACTTTTTCGTTAATCTCAAAACTGTTTTGATTTTTGTCCGTGAAGGGTTCAATATAGCGGAAATCGTTAAACTCGGAGTTTTTGGGCAATACGCATTTTCTGATTATTTTTTTTATTTCGCCGCAGGATAATACGGCAACAGCGCTGTAATATTTTCCTGCTTTATCCTTGACGGGTTCTATAAAACCGACAAGAGCGGTTGTTTTGGTTGTGATTTTTGCGATTTGGTTTAACCATTTCACGTTTTCTTCAACAAGTGTCGGGTATCTGCCTGTGGTATCTTCAAGCGGAAAGCCCGTTAAAACCATTTCGGGAAAAATTATCAGGTCAAGTCCGATATTTTGGGCGTGCCTGATGTATTTTGCAACTTTTTTTGAATTGTATTCTATGTTGCCCGCAGAGGGGTTAATCTGTGCAATTCCGACAGAGCCGGAGGGTATAAGTTCTCTCAATTCCTGTTCTGTTTCGGGAGTAAAATCTTTTTCTGTAAGTTCGTAAAATTTTTCAATGGTATCTGTCATAAGTATTCACCATAGTTGGCGGCGGTAAGGACTCTGCCGAGCAAAACGATTAAGTATCGTTTTGTGAGAG
>CAMHMW010000031.1 GCA_946186335.1 uncultured Candidatus Melainabacteria bacterium | reverse complement strand
CTGGGTCAATATAATATCCGAGTCTCCATCCGATTGAGGATAGAATATCATATCGTCCAAATTCTGCGCATAAGAACTTTGTCCCATGATAAAAAGTGTGGATAATAAAATTGTGAGGTATCTTTTTTTCATTATGTTATTTTTTCTTTCTGCGCTTTTTATAATATTCTGTATCCGAATATTTTAATTCTTCAATTTCTTTTATTTTTGTGGCGATATCATTATCTTTTTTGAGAACAACCGCTTTTTTGTAATACTGATTTGCTTTTTGCAAATCTCCTAATTTTTCGTACATCGTTCCCATTTTGGCAAGAATGTCATAATCAACTTTGTAGCCGTTGCTTAATGCTTTGTTGTAATACTTCAGGGCTTTTTGATATTCTTTTCTGGAATAGTAGTAATCTCCGAAATAAAAATTTGTCGGGGCATGATTTTTGTTAATTTCAAGAGCCTTGTAAAAATAACCTTTGGCGTAACTGTTTTTCCCCTCAAAATCATAAATTCTTGCAATTTGGTCAATTGCATATAAATCGTACGGATTTATTTTTGTCAGAATAAAATATTCTCCGGCTGCTTTTTTCAGATTTTCTTTCTTATCATCGGCATTATTTGATTCCAGTGCCTTATAAAAATAAGCATCTGCTGATTTTTTTACCGCAGATGAACTGAATTTGGAATAGTCAATATAGGTATTGTTGTGGTCATACTGAACAGCCCCAAATTCAACTGCATTCGCACTATTCAAGGTGCTTCCGAATAATACGAAAGCACCCAGAACGATAAAAATCTTCTTATAAATCCGTATATGACGGTGTTGTATCTGTATCATGATGATAGAATGAGTAATCTTCCGCAGCCGGATCTGTATATGCGTACAGCTTTCTCCAGAATCTTACAAATTTATTTTGTTTTTTGAAAGTTGCTTCATCCGGTGTAAGATATGCCTGTCCGTTAGATCTTGCTTTTGAAACAGATACCGCATCAGCTGTTTGTGCTGAATATCCGCTGTTTTTCAAAATAGCAGGATTTGTAGTCTGGTCAACAGAAATTGAGGCATTTGCAATTGCCGGAACTGCTGCTAAAATTACGATTAATAATAGTTTTTTCATAGTCACCTCTTTTTGTAACATTATAATTATTTTTTTATACGAATGCAATTATATTATAATTTGTTTACAAAAAGATTTCTATATATTATTCGTATGATTTTCTTATAACTTCTTCGAGCTTATCCAAAAGTTCATTTTCGGGAACACGGGCTATGATTTCGCCTTTTTTAAAGACATAGCCCTCATTTATCCCGCCCGCAATACCAAAATCTGCGTGTGAGGCTTCCCCCGGACCGTTAACGGCACAGCCCATGGTTGCTATTGTTATGTCTTTGTCAAAATTTTTAAATCTTTCTTCAACCTGTTTTGCAAGTCCTATTAAATCAATTTGAGTTCTCCCGCAGGTCGGACACGATACGAAATTAACTCCATGCTTTCTCAGGTTAAGGCTTTTAAGAATTTCATATCCCGCAAAAACTTCTTCGGTGGGATTTTCCGTAAGCGAAACCCTTATCGTATCTCCGATTCCTTCTGCCAACAATGTTCCCAAACCAACGGAGGATTTTACCAGTCCGCTTTTTAATGTGCCTGCTTCTGTTACCCCGAGATGGAGAGGATAATCAACCATTTCCGATATAAGGCGGTATGCTTTTATTGTTGTCAGAACATCCGATGATTTCAGTGAAATTTTTATTTTGTCAAAATTTAAATCCTCAAGAATTTTGATATGTTTCATCGCGCTTTCGACCATTTTTTCGTGAAGCGGAATATCTTTTTCTTTTAATTCTTTTTCCAGAGAACCTGCGTTAACGCCTATTCTTATCGGAATGTTTTGCTGTTTTGCAAGTGAAACAACCTTTTCAACATTTTCTCTTTTGCCTATATTTCCGGGGTTTAAGCGCAAGGCACTAATGCCGTTATTTATGCATTCAATCGCTAAACGGTAGTCAAAATGGATATCTGCAATAAGCGGTACAGGAGATTTTTTCACAAGTTCTTTGATTGCGGCTGCTGCATATTTGTTTAAAACCGCCAGTCTGACAAGTTCACATCCCGCATCGGCCAGTTCTTTAATTTGTCTTGTTGTTGCCTCAATATCTCTTGTGTCGGTATTACACATTGACTGAACGCTTATAGGGTTACCGTTGCCGATTTTTATATTTCCTATTGTAATTTCTCTGGTTTTTCTTCTTGTTATCATGATATAATAATCTTAGCACATAAAAAGAAGAGGGGTAAAAATTATGAGAATTGCTGTATTATCTGATATTCATGCCAATGTTCAGGCTCTTGAATCTGTCATGAATGATGTTATTGCGCAGGGCTGTGAATACGTATTTTGTCTTGGTGATTTGGCGATGGCGGGACCTCAGCCGAAAGAAATTCTTGAATATGTCATGGCGCAAAACACATGGACGGTTATTCAGGGCAATACAGATAAAATGATAGCCCAATACGGGGAACAGGTACAGCAGTTTTTACAGGCACAGTATCCTGTTATGGCGAATGCTATTGCCGATGATGTTTTAAAACTGGATGGTTCTCAAAAGGCTTATCTAAATGATTTACCTCCTATGTTAAGTCTGGATGTAGAAGGATGCAGTGTTCTTCTTGTGCATGGTTCTCCAAGAGCCAATAACGAGGATATATTACCCGGAATGCCCTTAGATACAATTGAGGAAATCGTTGACGGGACAAAAGAGAAATTAATTCTTTGCGGTCACACGCATATCCCCTGCGGATATCAGACAAATGACGGTCATACTGTTGTTAATGTTGGTTCTGTCGGACGTCCTATGACAAAAGAGCCTAAGGCTTGTTATTGTGTGATTGATTTTACAAACGGTTCGTTTGAAGTTCATCACAGATTTGTGGAATATGATAATAAACTGGCGGCACAGTTGATGTCTGCAAGAGGGTTTGTCGGAGCGGACAGACTTGCTGATTTGTTGTTGAATCCTGTTGAACGTCACATGTAAAGGTTATAATATACTTTGGCGGAAAATTTAACGAAGCATATAAAAGATTTAAAAGAGGAATACCGTAAAATCTTCAAGAATGTGTCTTTGGAGGTCGTTTCTGTTGTTGAGAATATGTCGGATGCAGAGGCTTTTAAATATTTGTCCGATAGATTAAATGCCTTAAAGAAAAACGTATATGCTAAAATTCAGGCTAACAGAGATGAATGCGGATGTGTCGGATGCGGTATGTGTTGTAAATTTGCCGTCAGCCAGTTTTCTTTTGAGGAACTTTGTGAAAAATCAAAAAACGGCGACAATTTTGCTTCTCAGTTTGTTTCGGTTTTTGTCCCGTACAAATCAGAGGATGAATACAAAGATTTATTCCCCGAATATATTGAACTTTTAAAAGACAGCGGTAAATACTATGTTTATCATTGTCCGAAAGTAACGGAGGATAACAGATGTCCCGATTACGAAAACCGTCCTCAAATATGTAAAGATTTTCCCGATAACCCTGTTGCTTTTCTTCCGTTATCATGCGGATTTTGGGAATGGAAATTGAAATCCGAATCTGTTTGGCTTAAACTTGTTGCAGAAACGGAAATAATTAACCATTTGCTGGGTAAATAATATGAAAATACTGTCAGGATTAAACTTAAAAGAAATTCAGAAAATAACCGATGAACTAGGGGCAACAAAATTCAGAGCCCGCCAAATTCACAATTGGATTTATCTCAAATCTGTTAAAGAAATTGATGAAATGACTGATCTGTCCATAAAATTTCGTGAGGAATTAAAGAAAGTTGCGGTTATATCGGATGTAAAAATAAAGGTAAAGCAGGTTAGTTCTGACGGGACAATTAAATATCTGCTTGAATATCCTGACGGAGAGTGTGTTGAAACCGTACTTATGCGCTTTGATAACCGTGCAAATTTAACCGCCTGCGTAAGTTCACAGGTCGGTTGCGCTGTCAATTGCTCATTTTGTGCGACAGGAAAACGCGGTTTTATCAGAAATCTCACTTATAAAGAAATTATTGAGCAGGTTTTGACAATTCAGCGTGATACCGGCTTAAAAGTTACTAACGTTGTATTTATGGGACAGGGTGAACCTTTGTTGAACCTTGATAATGTCCTAAAAGCAATGGAAATTTTCAACGAGAATTTCCAAATAGGGGCAAGACGTCTGACTGTTTCAACCTCCGGAATTATTCCGCAAATAATTAAACTTGCCGATTTAGACATGCAGTCAACTTTGGCACTTTCACTTCATGCACCAAATCACGAAATTCGTGCAAAACTTATGCAAATAGAAAATAAATATCCTATGGATGAGTTGCATAAGGCATTGAAATATTATACGGATAAAACAGGGCGCAGAATTACAATAGAATATCTATTGATAAAAGATTTGAATGATACCGTGACAAGTGCAAAACAACTTGCTGCGTACCTGAAAGATATAAAGTGCAATATAAATCTTATTCCGTATAATCCGACGGCAAAAAACGATTATCAGCGTCCGTCAAATAATTCAATAATGAAGTTTAAGTCTTTAATGGAGCATTCGGGTAAAAAAGTTACCGTAAGATTAGAGCGCGGTTCGGATATTGATGCAGCCTGCGGTCAGTTGTCCGGTAAGGTGTAAATGATTTTATGCCGTAACATTAACCTCTATTTCAAAAGTGGTTTGACCTTTTACTGATTTTTTAAGTTCTAGGGTTGCGTTTTGTTCTGTCAGATATTTTTTGCATATTGCAAGTCCTAAACCTGTGCCGGTCTTTTTTGTGGTGTATCCGCATTCAAATATTGTATCCTGTTTGTCTTTCGGTATTGGTTTGCCGTTATTAGAAATTCTTATTATTCCTTTATTATCTTTTATCTCTGCAAGTACGGATATTTTCCCTTTTATCTCAATTGCTTCAATTCCGTTTTTAATTATATTTACCATGCAGGCAAGAAATCTGTTTTCATCAAGCTCAATATTTGCACTGTTTTTAATAAACACTTCAAACTCAATATCCTTATCGCAAATGTACGCTTTTGACATTTCAACCCCTTTTGTAATAAGGGTTTTAAAATCATATATGCGTTTTACTCCGGAATTTATTGATTTTAATTCAAGCAAATTACTCCCGATAACTTTTACGGACTGCTGAATACAGGATATAGCGTTGTTTAATGATTCGTTTTCTATTCCTGATTTTTCAAGAGTTCTTTTTATAATCTGAGAGTACATATCACAAATGGAAAGATGGTTTCTGATTTCGTGTGATACATAACGTATTTGCTCTTTTATGTTTTCTTCTGTTAAAACTTGTTCTGTCATTTTAAAACCTTAATAAAACAGGGCTCTGTCATTACCACAGAACCCCGTATGAATATGTGTCAGATTTTATACTGTTGTCATTGCTGCTGATTTTGTGCTTTTTGAGGTTTTAAATCCGTGATTTATAGCATATAAAACAGCATTGGTTCTGTCGCCTACCTGTAATTTTTGGAAAATGTTATTTACGTGTGTTTTAACAGTAGTTTCCGATATAATCAGTTTTGATGCAATACTCTTGTAGTTAATACCTTCGGTTAATAAATCAAGAACTTCGTTTTCTCTTGATGTCAGTGTGTTTAACAGATTTTCACCTTCGGTTGCTTTTGATTCTTCTCTTGCGTTTGTTTGGAAATATTCAAAGAATCTTGTTGAAAGAATTGAAGGTAAGTAAATTTTACCTGATGCAACTTCTTCGATTGCGTTAATAAGTTTAACGGATGCCATAGTTTTTAATACATAACCTTTTGCGCCTAATTTCATTGCACGATAGATTAAGTCTGAATCATCATATCCGCTTAATGCGATTATTCTCGTTGAGAGGTTTAATTTTGTGATTGCCTGAATGGTTTGTAAACCGTCTTTTTCCGGCATATTAATATCCATAAGAACAATGTCAGGATGATGTTTTTTTACAAGGTTGATACCTAAATTTGCACTTGTTGTTGTGCCGACTACATCATAACTGCTTTCAAGATTAATTAATTCTTTAATTCCTCTTAAATGGTTAGCATTGTCATCGATAAGTACGATTCTAAGCTTTCTGTTAAAGTCTCTCATTTTATTCCCCCGTTGTTATTAAAAATTTTTGTTCTCTACATTTAATATACTAATCTTTTTAGAGGGTTTTTAAATCCATGTACCGATTGATTATTTCTAAAAGACAGGTTGAAGGATTTATCTAAACCTATAGATTTAGAAATTTTCTCAATCATGCTCTACACCATGATTTCGCCGCATGGTGTATCGGAAAATATTAATTCAACAGAAAGACGTATTGCATGTTTTAAAAAATCCTACTTCGGTGGTAAATTTATATTAATGTCATGGATTAATCATCGCCAAGTAAAATATTATCTATAAGCCTTACGCCACCGACTTTGCAGGCAATAAATACTCTTGTTTTGTCATCGGCTTCCGATACTTCTTCAAGGTCATTTTCGTTCATAAATTCAAGATATTCAAGTTCGTGATGCTCGTTTAAAAACGCATAAGCAGTTTCTTTTAGTGCCTCAACATTTGTAATACCTTTTTTGTAACAACTTTTTATGTTGTTTAAAATCTTAGAAAGAACAAGTGCCTGAATTTTATCATCATCTGATAAATATTTATTTCTTGAACTGAGTGCGAGTCCCGAATCTTCCCTAACAATGGGGCAGGGTATAATTTCAACTGGTATGTTCAGGTCGTTTACCATCTTTTTGATTATTATAAGCTGCTGGGCATCTTTTTGTCCGAAAAATGCAAAATCAGGCTGAACTATGTTAAACAGTTTGTTTACAACGGTACAAACTCCGTCAAAGTGTCCCACTCTTGATTTTCCGCAGAGTTTGTTTACATAGAAAAATGGCGGTATAACGTATGTTAAAAAGTCGTTTGTTCTCATTTGACCTTCCCCGTACATTTCATTTGGTGAGGGGGCAAAAACAATATTAACACCAGCTTCGTTACACAGTTTTGTATCTGCCTCCAAGGTTCTTGGGTATTTGTCCAAATCTTCTCCGGGGCAGAACTGAATAGGGTTTACAAAAACAGAAACAACAACCTTGTCGCATTTTTCAACAGCTTTTTTTATAAGTGACAGATGCCCTGCGTGCAAAGCACCCATTGTGGGGACAAGACCGACTGTCAAACCCTGTCTTTTCCATTCTATAACCTGTTCTCTTACTTCTTTTATTGTGTGTAATAACATAACCTTATTCCTTCTTTCAGTTTTTATAACATTTCGCCGTAATGAGTATCTCCAAGTATGCCGTTGAGTTTGTCAACAACGCTGTTACTGTTTGAGTGATTTGCTTTTTTAATTAAATCTTCATCTGAAATCATTTCCGCAATTCTGTTTATGTGGTAGTTTGCTTTTGATATGTGATCTCTGAATTCTTCAACTCTGCCGAGTCGCGCATAGAGTTTATCAATATCATTTGTTGCTCTTGTCACAATCTCGTCAATTTCTTTTGTGTCAAATTTCGGGACATCATTTCCCAAATCATGTTTTAAGTCTTTTTTTACGTAATTTGTTATTATATCCATTACGTTTTCCCCTAATCTTTTGTCGTTAGGTAAAGATTTTTTTATGACCTCACCGTTTTTAAGAAGGTAACAACGGTTTTCGGGTTCGTATCCGGAATTTTTTGTTACAACTTCATAGGTGTCGTTCTGTCCGTCATTTCGCAGATAGTTTACGGCGTTTGCAAAACGGTTGGCTCTTTTCTGATTATCTGTTCTTGCATCGATAGTTGCCTGATAAAAACCTTTGTGTAATATCTGATTATATATAATATTTGAGGTAAAACTCGGGTTTCCGTTGATTTTGTTTATCATCTGTATCCTTTCCAAACATTTTAAATATTATATCTGCTGAAAAATTTTTTTGCTAATATATTTCACTTTCATCGGGGTACTTGCCGGATTTAACATCGTTGTTATAATTTTTTGCACAAGTTCTTATAAGTTCTGCCATATCACCGTATTTTCTCGCAAATTTCGGAGTAAAATCGCCGAATTTTCCGAAACAATCATCGCAAACCATAACAAAGCCGTCGCAATATCTTCCCGCCCCGCAGGAAATTGTCGGAATGTTTATATTTTCGGTAATTTTTTTTGCAACATCTTCCGGTACCATTTCAAGTACGACAGAAAAAGCACCGGCATTTTCAAGTTTTTTAGCTTGTTTTAGCAGTTCGTTTGCGGCATCTTCCGTTTTGCCCTGTATAAAATGTCCGCCGATTACGTTTTGGGATTGGGGGGTGAAACCGATATGACCCATTACGGGAACTCCCATATTGACAGTACATTCAATAAGTTTTTCAGTATAATCGTTACAGCCCTCGAGTTTTACGGCATTTGCTCCGAGTTTAACCATATTACCGATGTTTGTCAGAGCGGACGAAATATCTATTGTATAACTCATAAACGGCATATCCGTAACTACCATTGCGTGATTAACCCCGCGGGCAACCGCTTTGGTAAAAATTGACATTTCTTCAACCCCGATACTGTTTGTGCTGTCATAGCCGAGTGCCGTCATTGCAAGACTGTCGCCGATTAAAACTACATCAACCCCTGCTTCATCAATGTATTTTGCTGTTGAATAATCATAAGCAGTCAGCATTGAAAATTTTTCGTGGTCGTCTTTGTATTTTTTTAATGTCCTTACTGTAACTTTTTTCATAGTGTTCCTCTGAAATTATTTCTTTCTGAACCAGTAATACAATGCTCGGGCAACCCTTGATGAACTGTGGCGTACAAGTCCTTCCTTACTGTCCTGAATAAGTTTTTTTGCAAAAATCTTAATTCCCATTTTCTTAATTTCTGAACTGTCAAGCATAACAGGATATGAGTTTGCCTCTTTATATTTGTCTGCGAGGTTATCAGGAAGAAAATCGTTAACAAGAACCGCATCCACAATTTTATCCGAGCCTGCGTGTTTAATAAGCGCTTTCAAGTGGTCTGAAACTTTATAATCATCAGTTTCTCCCGGTTGTGTCATAATGTTGCAGACATATATTTTCTTCGCATTTGATTTTGCTATTTCATCCGCAATTTCTTTTATCAAAAGGTTTGGTATAACGCTTGTATATAGACTTCCGGGACCTAAAATAATAAGCTCCGCATTTCTTATTGCCTGAATAACCTCAGGCAGTGCTTTACAGCATTCGGGTTCGGTGTATAATCTTTCAATTTTGCCGTGTGCTTCGGGAATAGCGGATTCTCCGTGAATGACCCTGCCGTCCTCCATCTTTGCAACAAGTTTCATATCGTCCAGTGTTGCGGGAAGAACACGTCCTCTGATTGATAAAACTTTTGAAGATGCCCTGACGGCTGATACCATATCGCCCGTAATATCACATAGCGCCGTTATAAACAGATTGCCGAAACTGTGACCTTCAAGCCCTTCACCGTTATTAAATCTGTATTTAAAAAGTTTATTTACCAAATCTTCATCATCGGCAAGTGCGGTGATACAATGACGAATATCTCCGGGAGGCAAAATTCCCAAATCTTCACGCAGTCTGCCCGAACTTCCTCCGTCATCCCCGACTGTTACAATTGCTGTTAGGTTGTTTGTTATATTTTTAACACCGCTCAACAACATTGATAAACCTGTCCCGCCGCCGACGGCAACAATTCTGGGACCTCTGTTCAGTTTTCTTCTTCGGTACAGATGCTCCAGAAGGACATCACTGTTTCTGTCCTCTTCCAAATCAAGAATTGACAGGTTTGTTTTTTGCCAGCCCTTGAAAAATACGGCTGCACCAAACATTATAATACCGAAAGCAAGCCATTCCGTTGAAATTTTTGTGGCAATTTTGCTAATGAATTGCATTGTGTTATAAATCGGCTGCAGGTCAAATAAGATAAGTATTCCGACTGTCATAAGCGCCGTTCCGAATAAAATCAGAGCAAACCATCTTTTTACCTGTAATCCCGGAATTAACCATCCGGCTTGTTTTGGCATTTTTATTTTTTTTATCATTTTCTATTCCCCAACCCATCCTGATTTTAAGGCATTTTTAAAGTTGTACGGCAACGGTTCAATTACCTCTCTTGCCTGCATAACAAGTTCTTTTGCATTTGATAATTTGTTTGAGAAGTGGATTGAATCTGCAATTACCTGAGTTTTACCCCCGACATTGTTTGAAACCTGCGAATACTGAAGTAAAGTTTTAAGACGCTGAATTGCTATATCCGTATTTTCCAAATCTCTTGCATTAAAGTCTATGTTGCCGTTCTCATCATATATCTTTTCAAGATGAACTTCGTGTGCAACCTGTATATTTTCTTCTTCTCCGACTGTTGAAAGATTTTCTCCCGTTGCACCATAATAAACAAGCCATTGTGAACATTTTTTAATTGCCTGTGCTATTGTGCGAGAAACCTCTAAATCTTCTGCTGCCTGACGGTATAAAGCGCCGTGCGGTCTGACATGTTCAATTTCCATTTTATATGCTTTTGCAAATGTCATAATTGCACCGACCTGATACATAACAAGTGCTTCCAATTCGTCTTTATCCAAATCCATCGGACGGTATCCAAAGCCTTGTATATCATCAAACCCGATGTGTGCGCCCACAACGATATTTCTTTCTTTTGCTTCCAATAAAGCGTTTTTAATGGTCAGCGGGTCGCCTGCGTGAAATCCGCATGCTATGTTAACGGAACTTACATAGTCAAGTAATCTTGATTCCGTGCTGTTTTTGTATATCCCGTAACTCTGTGCCAAATCACAGTTGAAGTCAATATTCTTTATTGCTCGTCTTTCCATTGTTTTTTGCATAATTTTTATCCCAACTTAAATATATCCTATGGTAATTATACTACATAAAGAATATAATGCTATCTCTTTACATCTTTTTAATAAATACTTGATTTTGAAAATTTATCGGATAGAATTACAGTAGTTGAAAGTAAATAGTATTCAAGTTTGGAATCTTGAAAGAAAGAAGGTACGAAATGAAAGACGGAATACATCCCGATTATAAGAAAACCACAATCAGATGTGTATGTGGTAACGAAATTGAAACAGGTTCTGTAGTTGACGGTTTAACGGTTGAAATTTGTAACAACTGCCACCCGTTTTATACAGGTCAACAAAAAATATTAGACTCCGAAGGTCGTGTTGAAAGATTCAACAAAAGATACGGAAAGAAAAACTAATAATAAAAGTTACGAAAAAAGAACCCGAAAGGGTTCTTTTTTTATTGCAATATTTCGGAAATGTTATCTTTTCTGATAATTTCAAGATATTCCAAAATTTTGTCGTAATTTTCTTCTAATACCATAACCCCTCTGATTTTTGAGGCATTACGGACACCTGAAATATAATAAGGATAAAATTTTCGCATAAATTTCATTCCGACATTCATACCCCGAAGTTTAATTTCTTCATCAAGGTGAGTTTTCAGCATATTGAGTTTTTCATCTAATGACGGCGGCGGTACAATTTGTCCGGTCTTAAAATAATGTTCAAGCCGTCCGACAAGTGTCGGGTCGCCAAGTACTCCTCGACCTATTGCAATTCCGTCAGCGTTTGAAATTTCAAGGCATTTTATTCCATCCTCAACAGAGGTTATATCTCCGTTTGCGAAAACAGGAATATCAACGTTATTTTTTAAATCTTTAATCTTTGACCAGTCTGCATTCCCCGCATAAAATTGTTTGCGGGTTCTGGCATGAATTGTTATAAAATCAGCCCCTGCCTCCTGCATTTGCTGACCGAATTCAACATAATTCATTTCATCCTGAGTATATCCCAGACGAAACTTAACGCTGACAGGTTTATCCGTTCCTTCTTTAACGGCTTTTACAAGTTCTGTAGCAAGAGAGGGGTTTCTCATCAGGGCAGCACCGTCTTGTCCTTTTACGACTTTATTAACGGGACAACCCATATTAATATCTATCATGTCGGCAAACTGTGTCAGATATTCGGCTGCCGCTTTCATAAGATGTGGTTTGTGTCCGCTAATCTGGTATGTTATCGGGTGATGTGAGTCATCAAGTTTTGTGATTTCGGTTTTTACATTTTGGGCAAGAAATTCAGAACTTATCATTTCTGTTGTCAAAAGTGATTCGGGTGCATAAGTTCTTACAAGAGAACGCAAAACATAATCGGTTATTCCTGCCATCGGGGCAAGTGAAACTTTTGTCTTTATCAGATTTTGTAAATTACTTTGCATTTTCTTTTAATTCTTCGGCTCTTGCAATTGCGTATTGCTTGTATTCATCATCCTGAACATCTGAATTTGCGTATGCCGTATAGTATTCATAAGCCTCTTTGTATTTGCCCAAAGCATCATAATCGGATGCTATAAGATAATTACAGATGGTAAATTCGCTGTTGAGGGAGTATGCTTTTTTGAGGTCGGCAATAGCTTCCGTTCGTTTTTCTTTTGCATCATATATCATACCACGATAATACAGTGCATAAGCGTTTTCGGGTTCGCTTTTTAAATATTCGTTCAGTTTGGCAAGGCTTTCATCATAATTGTTTGCATCATACAGAGAAATGGCGCTGTCCAAAAGATTTGCCAAATTATTGGCTCTGTTTGTTTCTTCTATTGATTTAAGATATTCAATTGCCTGCGTATTGTTTTTGTTAAAAGCAATTGCTCTTTGAAGATAGATTTTAGCGTTTTCATAATCTTCGTCTTCTCCGTACAAACAGGCGATATAATATGCTATATCGGAATCTACACGTTTAATATCGAGTGCTTTTTGATAGTACAAAATAGCATTTTTTCTGTCCCCCAGTTCCTGATAAGAACTTGCAGCCCCAACCATTGAATCTGCCGTTTCGGGGGTTATCTGAAGATAGTATTTTATCGCATTTTTGTAGTCTTTATTATTATATGCGGCGGCTGCTTTATTCATAATGCCGTCAGTTTTCATTGCGGTAATATTTTTCAGGGTATCTTTTATGGCGCTGTCATCAGGATAACCCTTTTGGGCATTTTGTAATGTCGTTATCGCATCATCGTATTTTCCGCCTTGTGCCTGTGCTAATGCGAGGTTTACAAACATTTCCGGATTTTTACCGTTGCTTGCTTTAATTGCCGCATAGTACATATAGATTGAATTTTCAAGTTTTTCTTTTTTATGTAAATCTATTGCATAGTCATACAGAATATCTGCGGGATTTTGGTCTGCCATATTCGTATTTACATATTGAACAAACTGCTCCGGAGACATTGCTTTTTTTGCACTTTCAACCATGTAAACTTTTATCATTTCATTGTTCGGGTCAATTGCAAGCACCTTTTTGAACGCTTCATCGGCAGCCTTGTCATCTCCGATTTTTTGGAGGCATTGCGCTCTGTATATGTTGGCGTTTACGTTATCGGGATAGAGAATCAAAACGGATTCATAAGCCTTTATGGCAGTTCTGTAATCTCCTTTTTGCTGGAATAATGTTCCCGTATTTATTCTTGTGTTGATATTTGACGGATCAAGGGATTCTGCCGTTTTGTAATAACTCAGGGCTTCATCAAGTCTGTCTTGTTTTTGGAGTACCGCACCCATATTTGCGTTAAGGTTTGCGTTGTTTGGGGATGCTGAAAGTTTTTTCTTGAAAATCATTTCAAGTTTGTATAGTACATCTTTGTTGTCAGCGCTGGCCTTTTGCAATATGTATGCGTATTCTTTCATTGCCTCGTCTGTTTGATTATTTTTGTCAAGTACGCTTGCATAAGCAAGTCTGAGATTGATATCTGTCGGAGAAACAGCGATTGCTTTTTTGTAATATTCCGCTGCTTTTGGCATATTACCCAAACCGCGCATTATGTCTGCAACCTGTTCAAAACTCTTTTTTTGAAGGCCTTTGCTGCCTAATGCCTGCATAAATTCATAGCCTGCAGCAGCAACGTATTCGCCCGATGCTCTCAGTTTCATTGCTGTTTTGTATCTGTTTTCGGGAGAGAAATCAAAACCGGCGTTTTCAAGACAGGTTTCAAGATTGTTTTCCGTCTGAGCAATAACACTTGCGGAATTACTTATTGCGCCCTGTCCCGGATAATATTTCAGATAAAACAATGCCCCTCTGAAATTGTCTGCTGCGGCTTCCCAGTTTTTATCGTGGTTAGCCTTGTCTGTCCCGTTGGCAAGATATGCGTTTATAAGTCCTATTCTTGCCGAATTATCAAGATAATTTATTCTTAATGCTTTCTTAAATTCTTCTATGGCACTTTGGTATTGATACTGTGCCGCATAACTTTGACCAAGGTCGTAATGTTCTTTAAAATCCGCTTGCGCAGCACCGTTTAATAAGCATAAAATTATTGAAATTTGTATAAGAGCAACTAATGTTTTTTTCATGTTCTCTCCCTTTTAGTTAACATTCTATTACAATTATGGTTTTGTGTATATATACCATGCGGCAATTGTTACTTTCTGTATAGAAATCTTTATAATGTTAAACGAGAGATGATGAAAAATGTTTAAATACAAAAAGAGTAAGATTTTTTAAATCTTACTCTTAGCTCTTTTTGTCAGTTTCGGGGGGTTACACATTAAAATCATTTACTGAAATAAAACTCAGACATTCGTCAAATAATGTTTGAATCGGGAGTGAAATGTCTTTTGAGTCCATTCTTGTGAATTCCATCGATGTTTCAGCTTGTGTGTTTTCCATACTTTAACGCTCCTTATTTAATTTTTCGTCCGGTTAATATCCTTAATCTTAACAAGTTTATTATCGGCAGAATTTTTTAAAACTTTAGCGTTTTGTCGGATTAAAAATTAATCAAAAGCTGTACGCTATATATACTGAGGATATACATACCTTTACAAAACTTAATAAATTCCTATTGTAAAGGTATAGCGTTATTTTGATTTTTATGTTATAAATATATATGGTGACAGAAAAATAGGAGGTAAAAGCCATAGCTAACGATCCCAGATCCGCAAAGGATAAAGATAAAACGATAATGAATGAGCGCATCCGCTCAAAAGAAGTAAGATTAATTGATGAAAACGGAACAAATCATGGCGTGGTTCCGACAGCCCAAGCCTTAGAAATGGCAGATGATGCAGGCTTGGATTTGGTATTAATCAGCCCGAATCAGGCACCTCCGGTAGCAAAAATATTGGATTACGGCAAATATAAATATGAAATGGCTAAAAGAGCAAAAGAAGCCAAGAAAAAACAGCATGTTGTAGAAGTTAAAGAGATAAAAGTCCGTTACAAGATAGATGTTCACGATTATGAAGTTCGTCTGAAAAACGTGAGGAAGTTCATTTCGCAGGGAAATAAGGTTAAAATAGTTGTAATGCTCAGAGGTCGTGAAATGCAGCATTCAAACCTTGCTTTTGAACTTGCAAACAGATTTATAAAAGATTTTGAAAATGACCCTATTATGGTAGAAAAACAGCCGCAACTTGAAGGCAGAAATGTTACTCTGTATTTAGCAGGTCAGACCCAGACAAATTAGTTTGCGGAAATGGGTTTTGGTCACTTTTTAGTGAAGTATTTTTGAAAACTCAGTCTTGACAATGAATATTGAGCAGGTAATATAAAAGACGTGACCTGCATGGGTTACGAAACTGAATAAGATATGCCGCGATAGCTCAGTCGGTAGAGCAGGGGACTGAAAA
>CAMHMW010000030.1 GCA_946186335.1 uncultured Candidatus Melainabacteria bacterium | reverse complement strand
TTGAGCGGTTGCCTTCTTCATCTGTTACCCCGTTTATGTGCATTTCGCCTGTTGCTGTGTTTCCAAGTGTGTTATTAATCGTATAAACCTGTTCAGCGTCTGTAAAGTTGAAATTACGTTCTTCGCTTTCTTTCTGATTTAAAACAGGAAGGGTATCCGTATAAATCTTATCTCCGACAATACCGATAGAATCATTGGTTGTAGTTGTTGTATCTATATTAAGACCACCTTTAAGAACAAATACATCATCATAAGAAACCGTATCCGGAATTATATCCTGAATTCTTTCGGGCACGTCAATACCCTCCGGCAAATCAACAAAGATTATGGAATCACCAAATTTAAGTTGAAGATTACTGTTCGGTGTATCTAAAATCTGGATAGTCCATCTTTCCAAATCTGTTGTTCCGATAAACTTGATAGAATCCAAGACTACCGTACCACTTGATGCGGCAGCAGTAATTATTTTATCCGCAGTCATATCATTCAGGTTTACATCTATTTTCCATTTCGTATTTGCAGATGAATTTAAGGTGTTCATTGTGTATGTAAACGGAATATCATTTTGTAAATCCATAATTATGGCGTTGGTTGTAACATCCGCATTAAGCAGATTATTATTAAGATGTACGGTTTCACCATTACCTGTACCCGTAAAGTTGACATCATAACCGGTTAAACCTGTAATATAGTCGTCAATTACATATGAACCGCCACTTTTGGCATAGAAATTTACAGAATTGTATGTTGAATTCATATATATTGCCTGATAATCTTTTTCACCATTTGCACCTTTTTGCAGATAGTTGCCTGAAATTCTTGATACATTATTTCCTGTCGACTGGAAATATAAATTAGTATACGCACTATATATAGCAGCACCATACATATTTATATTATCTGACCCCTCAGATTTTATGTAATTATCTATAAATGAGGAGTTTATGAAGCCGCCGCTTGAATTACCAATAGCACCAGCGGTATATACCGCCCCCCCGCATATTGTATTGTTATTACTATTTGAGTTTGCTTTCACTTCTATTCCGTTTTCGGTAAAATCTCCGGTAATATTACCCATTTTGTTTGAGTTAGCAATTGCACCACCGTTTACGGATAAAGTACCGGGAGCAGCGGATGTATCAACACTAATGGTATTGTTTTCAAAATCACCTATAATATTTCCGATTGTTGCATTATTACTATTATAAATAGCACCCCCGCCAATATTGACAGATGAACTTACCCCTGATGCTGATGTCAGATTAATTGAATTATTTTTAAAATTACCGGTTATATTACCTATTTTAGAGGTGTTACTTACATGAGAATTTCCACGGTTACTTATTGCTCCGCCATATATACCGGCAGTTAATAAACCGTTATCGGTTGACAGGTCCGCATTGATTATATTTTCGGTAAAGTTTCCGCTTATATTACCTATTTGAAGGAATAAGTAGCCTATGTCGGCAACTGTTCCGTTATATATTGCTCCGCCTTGTATATCAGCAGTTAAATCTTGCCGAGCATGGATATCCGTATTTATAGTATTCTGTTTAAAATCCCCGGTTATACTCGCAATCGAAGCGTTTATAGAAGGAGATGACCAACTGCAATTAGGAGCGATAGTATCCTGATTAGATAATGCTCCGCCATATATTTGTGCCGTAGCGGAAGAATTTTCGGAA
Source organism: uncultured Candidatus Melainabacteria bacterium (assembly GCA_946186335.1). Taxonomy (GTDB): domain Bacteria; phylum Cyanobacteriota; class Vampirovibrionia; order Gastranaerophilales; family Gastranaerophilaceae; genus Zag111. The sequence continues at coordinate 14,110 of CAMHMW010000030.1, read as the reverse complement.
TCTGCTTTTAAATCAATTTTATTTCCTATAAAGTTTCCGTTTATATTTTCTAATTTTGAAGTTACACCATTAGTACCACCGGCCGGCTGATAAGCCATATTTGATAAACCGCCGCCGTAAGTTGACAAAGTCAAAGCACCGTTTTGCGTTTTAATATCACCTGTAATTTCATTTTTTATAAAATTACCGGTAATATCAATAACATTTTTGCCGCTATTATAATTATCATATCCTCCGCCGCTCATACTTACAGTTCCTTCGGTACCTGTTACAATATCCGTATGAATTGAATTATTTATAAAATCAGCTGTAATCTGACTTCCTTTTAATAATGAACTGTTGTTATAAACAGCACCACCGTTCAAGTTTATTGTTGCGGTACCGGCATTATAGTTTGTCAAAATTTTATTACCGTAAAAACCTCCCGTTAAATTATTAATTGCTCTATTAAACTCTATTGCCCCACCATACACATGGGATGTGATATTTACTCCATTTTTGGTGTCATCTACGTGTGCAAGATTGTTTATAAAATCTCCGGTCAGATTACAAATTTCGCTGTATACGTATAATCCGCCGCCGCCAACAGTTGACGAGTTTGATTGCGCATTTTCAGAGATTATATTTGCGTAAACATAGTTATTTATAAAATCACCTACGATATAGTTTATCTTGCCGGAACTGAGATTAATTGCTCCGCCACGTGCATATGCAATATTTTCCGGACCATTCGCAATTGCTTCTGTGTAATTATTGATAAAATTTGCATTTAAATTATCAATAGTAACTGAACCTGCGACAGCAATTGCACCTCCGTTCGCAGACGGGTAAACCCGTAAATCGTCTGAGGAACTTTTAGCTTTTGAATAATTTCCTATAAAGTTTCCGGTAATATTTCCAATATAGCCATTATTATATCCGCCAAAATATACTGCTCCGCCATTAGAGTTTAGACTTACATCGTTCCCATAGTTACCAATGCTTTCGCCCGCTGAGGCATTATTAATAAAATCACCTGTAATTTGCCCGATAGTACCTGTATTATATATTGCCGCACCATTTAAATTCCTGCCTACTGCCATTGTGTTTTCAGTATTGTCTGTTGTTAGTATATTGTTATAAAAATTTCCGTTAATACTGCCAATTGTTCCTTCGTTATATATTGCTCCGCCATGAGCATTTTGCGCACTGTGATTATTACCCTGACTGTCAAGGTTTTTGCTGGAATTAACTACGGCATAATTGTTTATAAAATCAGCAGTAATTGTCCTAATTTCATTAGAGTTATAAATAGCAGAACCACGGGTGTATATACATGCGGAATTTCCTCCGGCAAATGCATTTATATGATTTTCTTTAAATAAACCATTAATATTATCGATTACACCTGAGTTATATATTCCGCCTCCTAAAGCATAGGCAATCGGTATCCAACTTTGACCGGTACCACCGTCATATTCTGTATAATCAATACTGTTATTTATAAAATCTGCGTTTATATCTGTTATAGTGCTTTCGTTATAAACTGCACCGCCTCTTATATCAAGATGTCTTGCACCTGTTGCTGTGGTTCGCAGAGTTCCTTTTGTTAAATTGTTATTGAATAAAACTTTTTCATCAACAGTTCCTATCGATATCGGGGTAGCCGAAGTGTTACTTATTGCAGCCCCGCCGACTCTATAGTTGTGATTTGAGCTTGTTCCTGTCGGGTTATATACCGTTCCGATATCCTTTATAATATTTTCGTATACCTGCCCGTATGTTGTATTTTCATTACCGTTATACAGTGCAGTTATATCCGCATCACCTGCTGTTGCATCCGCTAAAACTCTGTTGTTATTTTCATCAAGCGCCCATTTGAAATATTTAGCACTGTCACCCTGCCCGTATTCTGTTTTCCTCAGGGCATAAGTATAATTATCGTTTTCCAAGGTTTCTGTTTCATCATCCCAGACGTACTTTTGGACAAGGTTATCCCCTGTTGTCGCAGTTGTCGGGGTGAGAGAATAGCCGCTTTGCGGCAGTTTTGTCTGGTCATAGGTGTAGTATTTTGTAACAGAATTTGCATCTGTATATTGGAACAGATAATTACTTGCATCACTTTCTTTTAGTGCCGCAGAACCGGTGGCTACGAGGTTTTTTAATTCCGCATTCCGTTTTGCGGTTGTTTCATTCGGTGTGAAATAATATTCTGTGCCGTCTATTACAACTTTTAGTTTTGTATCAGCGGCTTCGGTGTCAAGGATATAGTTGTTATGATTACCGTTTAAATACGACTTTGATTCTGTCGTTATGGTATCAATAGTGGTTGCTGTCTGCAGCCCTTTTTCGGCAGCCTGAGTATCGTTAACAGAGCCGCCTAACACCATTATCCCTGCAAGTGTGGCTATTTTTAACGCTTTTGATGTCCCAAGTTTAGTATTCTTCACACGTGTTTTTTTCATACCTGTATCCTCGTAAAAATATACACCGATTAATATGTCGGCAGGCATGGAAAAAAACTTTAGTACTTTTTGCAAAAATTTACAATAAACGGTTGAGTTTCTGGGTTATCCGGAAAAAGATTTATTTAAAACAAACACGTTTTCTTTCTGCTTTTTTCTTTTGCGATAACTACTTCCTCAAACATCTTATTATCTCCATTATTATTTCCCAGTTTTATCAGCCTTTTAAGGGCAAAACTTATCGGGTTTTCGTTTTCTTTTGATGAAATATAATCTGTTTGTTTTTTGACTACGTATTCATCAAGTTCTTCCTGAAATATCGGGTCCCATTTCTTTTCATATCTCGTAAAAACAACTGTCGGAAATTTATCCGTATAGCATACATCTATTGCAAGGAGTGTGTTGCGGCGGCGTTTTGATATTCCATTCAGAGACATGTTTAGTTTCGGCATTAAACCTTTCTCTTTTGCCATTTTTTCTATTGCCCGGTATGTATTATTATTTATCACTTGTGCTTTAAAAGTTAGCGGGGCATTTGTATTAATTCTTAAATCCATGTATTTTCTCCTTTGTTTTTAATAAAACCGGTAAAAATATTTTTTGCCGAGTATTATGTGTGTTTCTTGACAGTGATTATTTATGTTTGTATAATTGTTTATCTTTTGTGTTATAGGAGGTAAATTATGATTGAAAGATTTAAAAGGTATGGTGATGAATTTAAGGCGTTTGCAATGAGAGGCAACGTAATCGACATGGCAGTCGGTATAATTATCGGTGCCGCATTCGGTAAAATTGTTGATTCTCTTGTTAATGATGTTATTATGCCGCCGTTAGGCTGGTTAATGGGCAGAGTTGATTTTTCAAAACTTGTTTTGTCAATTTCAACAGGAGAAGGAACAGATCCTGTTAATATCAACTATGGGGTGTTTATTAATACTATTATAAGCTTTATTCTTGTTGCATTTGCGGTATTTCTTATAATCAAAGCCGTAAATAAACTCAAAGCCGAAGAAAAAGCGGAAGAAGCAGCTGAGCCGACAGTCAAAACCTGTCCGCATTGTTTCTCCGAAATTGACATCAGAGCAACAAAATGCCCTCACTGTACATCTGATATTAACGGTTAATAATTGAAAAAGGAGTTTTTAATATGAAATGTAAAAATTGCGGGGCGGAAGTTCAGGATAATATAAGACTCTGCCCAAATTGCGGAGCAAGACTGAAAAAAGACTCTTTTCCCGTTTGGGTAATAGTATTGCTTGTACTGTTGGGCGCAGGATTTTTTATTCTGCCTTTTATAGGAATAATTGCCGCAATGACAATTCCGTCTTTGGTTGCAAATACAGATTCTGCAAAGAACAAAGCAATTTATAAAAAATCATTGGCAACGTTAAATCAGGCTTTATTGATGAGCGAGGCACTAAACGGTAAAACCTATTCCCGTTTTGATGATGTATGGACAACCTCAATAAAAGGTCAGTTAAATAACCCACAGGATATTCAGAACGGCTTGATAATGGCGGATGGCACAGAAATCAAGTATGAAAGATTGGGCAACCCGTGTGTGCAGGTTCCGACAGAGCCGACAAAACATACTGCTTGTGCAATTTTGACAATTGATGCAAACGGGTTCGCCAAAACGCCTAATGCAACCACACAGCGTTCGGAATCGGGAAAATACCACGATGTAAAAGATCAGTTCAAAGTTCTGTTGTATTCAAATTCTGTTGTTCCCGAAAAAGGTTCTGTTGAAGAAGAAATTGTGAACGAATATAGGCAATAGCCGTTTATTTGACAATATACATATAAAAAGGCCGGTGAAAACCCGACCTTTTTGTATGTTTACACCTCTCTGAGCCAAGCCTCAATAAATCCGTCCAAATCACCGTCCATAACAGCGTCAACGTTTCCGACTTCGTAGCCTGTTCTGTGGTCTTTAACCATTTTATACGGATGAAAAACATAAGAACGAATTTGTGAGCCAAAATTTATATCAACATTTTTTCCTTTAAGTTCCGCCATTTTTTGCTCGTATTCAGCCTCTTTAATTGCAAGGAGTTTTGATACAAGAATTTGCATTGCGTATTCCTTATTTTGAAGTTGAGAGCGTTCCTGCTGGCATTTTACGACAATTCCTGACGGTTTGTGCAAAATTCGGACGGCTGTTTCAACTTTGTTTACGTTTTGTCCTCCGGCGCCTCCCGAGCGCATTGTGGTAATTTCCAAATCATCGGGCGGAATGGTGATAGTTTTTTCAAAATCTTCTATTATAGGAGAAACCTCAACGGAAGCAAAACTTGTCTGGCGTTTGCCGTTTGCGTTAAAAGGTGAAATTCTGACAAGTCTGTGTACCCCTTTTTCGGCTTTTGTATAGCCAAAAGCGTATTTGCCCGAAATCTTTATGGTGGCAGATTTTATTCCCGCTTCTTCTCCGTCAAGTTTGTCCAAAAGTTCAGATTTCCAGCCTCGTTTTTCAACCCAGCGGAGGTACATCCTCAACAGCATACTTGCCCAGTCCTGAGCATCTGTTCCGCCTGCTCCCGCATTGATTGTTAAAATAGCATCGGCTTTGTCGTATTCCCCCGATAACATCTGTTCAAGTTCAAATTTTTCAAGTTCTTTATTCAGGGTTTTTAATTGCTCATAGCAGTCAGAAATAAGTTCGCTATCGGAAATTTCAAGTGCCGTATTGCAATCATCAAGAATTTGTTCCCAGTATTGAAGTTTTGACAGAATTTCTTTTTTGTCTTTAATTTCCTGCCCAAGTGAGGATGCTTTTTCGCTATCAGACCAGATTTCTGGTTTTTGCATCTCGTCTTCAAGTTCTTTTAAATCGCTTTTTAATTTATCAGGGTCAAAGATACTCCTTCATTTTTAAAATGCGCGGAGTTAGAATATTTATTTCCTGTTTTAATTCTGTTTCCATATAATGATTTTATAATAAAAAGTCAAAAATGTATATTCAAGATTTTTGATTTGTTGTATAATTTTCTTGTTGAGGGATTATTGAATGGAATTAACGGAAATATTTAAGCGGATATATTCGGGAGAACAGGTAAAAAGAAAACATATAACACTGTTTTCTATTGCCGGAATATCAGCACTGCTGTTAAACAGTGTCGTTTCTTATTTTGGCAATAATCTGTTTTCAAATATGCCGACAATTTCACCATCACCTTTGGAAGTTAAGATTTATCTTGCTTTTTTGCTTTATTTTTGGGCGTATCTTTTCGGGTATGAGTATAAATTTATCAATAAAATTATGAACGGTTTTGAGGTTACACTGCCCAAATTTAACAGTAAGGTTTTGGATATATTTTTTAAGATGATTCCTATGTTTTTGTTGTGGCAGTTGTATTTCTTTGCAGTTTCGTATTTTGCAGGAAAATATACTATAACGACAAAAAGTCTGTTTTATTACTTTATTTTCGGAACATTAATGCTTGTATTCACTCCGTTTGTCTTTATGATTTATGCAAAATTTGCAAAGGATTTTAAATATTCAAAAGATGTGGTTTTGCCGTGGTATATCGTAAAATATATAGATAAAGGTTTGGTTGATATTGTTGTATTGGGGGTTAAGTACGCACTTTATGCAATAATTCCGGTTGCATTTTTTATCGGATATTTTGACTGGATTTCGGGTTTTCAGGATAAGGTTGTACATTTGGCAGCCTATTTGTTTGGAATATCTCTTGCCGCTTATGTTTTCATAATATATAAATTAGTTTACAGCGTAGCCGTTGCCGAAATCGTTAAAGAAAAAGTTTTAAGCGAATAGTTTTTAATCGGGGATGATTTGTATTCTGCCGTCATCGTATATTTCAACGGGGTATTTTGTATTTGAAAGAACTTCTGTTACGCATTTGGTTGCATCATAATCGCATTTTTCAATTATTCTTTCGGGCTGGTTGAGGCACTTGAAACCGTCATTCCCCTGTGCGCAATAATCGTTTATGACTGTGGTATAGAATTTATCGGTTCTGGGGTTATTTATGTCAATCTTTGTTGCTTTACCCTGTTTGTCAATATAGGTCATTGAAAGCAGTTTGCCGCTTGTAGATACGGTGTATCTCAGTCCTGAGGGGTAGAAAATACCGGGTTTGTTTGCAACGTTAACGAATGATTTGGAAGCCATTTTGAATGCGTCAACAATGTTTTTTTCGCTGTAACTCATCTTGTATAATTTGTTTTTGAACGGTAAAATGTCTGTCAAAATTCTAGTGTCAACTTTTCCCGATTCAAAATAACCCCTTATGTTTGATGATGGCAAAATCGCAATATCGCAGTCCATATCTTTTCTGATACAGTCTGTGATAAAGTACGCATGCGGATTTGGCTCAATTAAATCCTGAGTAAGTGGAGGGGGTGCTGATTTTACAAATCCGTAGGTTTCTCTTGCCCCGAAAATTTTGTCAAATACGTATTTTGCGGGGGCATAACGCCTGAATACTCTTGTGAAACCGACATTGTTCTGAACTTTTTTAATAACTCCGTTTTCGTCAAATTCAAGGTCTAAAACTCCGAAATTCTTACCGTCACGTCCTGCCTGTGTTATAACAACAGGCTCGCCTGCCTTTGAATAAAACAGGTTTTTGCCCTCTTTGACATCAAAGAGTAAATCGTGAGAATGTCCGCCCAAAATGACATCGATTCCCTGTGTCTGATTTGCAATTATTTTATCCATTGTAAAGCCGAGGTGGGATAACAGAATTATTTTGTTAACTCCCTGTTTTTGTAGTTTTTCAACTTCTTTTTGTATATCTATAACTGTTTGTTTTGCCTTGCTGACTTCAATATCCCGTTGTATAACCCCCTCTTTTGACCGCTTAAACAGGTCAATGGGAGATGTTCCTATAATTCCGTATTTATGCCCGTTCTTTTCTTCAATAACGGAAGATTTAATAACGCTGCTCCACGGGTTGCGGGGGTTGATTCTTACGTTTGCGGATAAAAGATTATAGTGAATCAGCGGGAGAATTGAGCCGATTTTGTGCTGCATGTCATATTCGTGGTTTCCGACAGCGGATGCACGAATGCCTATCATTTTCTGGAATAATACGGCAAGCTGATTTGTTTTGAAATCTTCCCCTATCATAATGTCGCCTGATGACAATTTCAGGGTATCTACATCGTGCCTGTATTTGTATTTTGCGTCAAAAGCGTTCGATGCGGAAATTGTACGCTCCATGTTAATTGATTTGCCATGGTAATCGTTTATGTAAAAAATACTTGTGTTTATGTTCCCGATTTGTGTTACAGGATTTAGCATTTTTTCTCCCTATAATATGAAAGCACATAAAGATTATTTTTGACTATGTTTATATACATTTTTTTACAAATTTTAAAACAAGTAAAACACTTGAAAGATTAATAAAACATGATATAATATATATAAGAGGATATACAATATTTAATTATGTAACAATTTACCGAAAATACCTAAAGTCTTGCCCCCATGCATCCGAAATAAAAAATATAGGTATTGAAGTGAAAGGGTATTATAATGAAAAGAATTACGAAAACACGGGTTCTTGTACTTTCTGCAATTGCTGGCTTAGCGTTCTGCAACGCTCAGGTACAGGCAGATGAGAACATCTATAAAAATGAAGGTGTACCTACCGGTGCTGCGGCAGATATAATTGAAGATTATGAGATTTCAAGTTCCGGTCAAATTATAGGTGGCATAAACGCTGATTCACATGATTTAACTTTGAATGATGCTGTAATACGTAATAACACAGTTTATTCAAGTAATTCTATCAGGGGCGGGTTATTCTATGCGGAAAACAGCTCAATTACCGGTACTGTAACAGATATTATCGGAAATACTGTCGAATCAACCGGAAAAGTTGACGGCGGACTTTTGTATTCATACGGTACTAAGATTAATTTAGATTCTATTAACGGGGTGATTAAAAACAATACTGCAAAATCACTTCAATATGATTCAAACGGAAACATCGTCGGTGGCGGTCAAGTTTATGGCGGTGTTCTTAACTATGTGAAAGTTAACGGAGGTAACATTACCGAGATTTCCGGTAATACAGCAGAAGCTTGGAATTATTCCTGCGGAGCTGTAATGTATGGTAATAACGAAAATACGAAATTTGATACCGTCAGCAACGTTGTTGATAACCATATTCATGTTCACAATGGTTCAATATATGGTGGTATTATTTATGGTGCGTCAATTGGAAAATTAAACGGGAAAATTAATAACAATTCTTCTGTTGCTGTAAGATATGATGCAAACGGTAAACCGATTGGCGGGGATCGCGTTAATGGAAATGTCTTTTATAGCACATATATCAATGGTGGTGACGTAACCGAAATTTCCGATAACTATGCCGAAGCTTGGTATGATGCTACAGGTGGCGCTATTTCAGGTTATGGAATATATACAAAGCTCGATTCTGTCGGTAATATTACAAATAACCATGCAGTTAGCCATACCAGTTATGCAAGCGGCGGAGCATTAAAAGAAGGTAAAATAGGTCAGATAAATGGTGTAATCAAAAACAACTATGTGCGTGCGTTAAAATACGATGACAATGGTAATGTTATTGGCGGTAGTTCAGCACGAGGCGGAGCTTTAAGCGATGTTACCGTTAACGGCGGTAATGTAACGGAAATATCAGGCAACTATGCTGAGGGATGGAGTGATGTTTCAGGTGGCGCGATTACTGCACAAATTTCGTATGAAGACAGAAAAACAATATTTGATACCGTTGGTGATATAAAAAATAACCACGCAATAAGTTACAATTCTTCTGGCTATGGCGGAGCCTTGAATTATGGTACAATTGGTAATCTAAATGGTGCAATTAAAAATAATTATATCAAGGCAAAAGAGTATGCTAACGGTGGAGCATTTTATTATGTTGTTGTTAATGGCGGAAATGTAACGGAAATATCAGGAAATTATGCTGATGGTGAAAGTTCTGCAAATGGCGGTGCAATATTTGCTAATGGATATAACACTAAATTCGATACCATCGGTGATATTATAAATAACCATGCTAAATCAAATAATTATGCGTATGGCGGAGCCATTCGCGAGGGTCATATAATAGCGCTCAATGGTGTTATCAAAAATAACTATGCCAAAGGCGGATCTTATGTTCAGGGTGGGGCATTGTATAATACCAAAATTGAAGGTGGTAATGTCACAGAAATATCAGGCAATTATGTTGAGGCTACCGGTTCTGCTTACGGTGGAGCTATATATGGTGATAGCAATAACACAAAACTTGATACAGTTGGGAATATTTTAAATAACCATGCATATACAACAGGTTATAACGCACAAGGTGGTGCTATTTATTACGGTAATATCGGAGAAATTAACGGTAGTATTAAGAATAACTATGCACAAGCAATGGGATATGCCTACGGCGGTGCTATTTATTATGTAAAGATTGATGAAATAAATTGTGATATTGAAGATAACTATACTGCCGCTAACGGTTATGCATACGGTGGTGCAATATCTGATGCAACAATCGGTGTAATCAATGGTGCTGTAAAAAATAATCACGCAACTTCAACTGCCTATGTTTATGGTGGTGCGTTAAACAACACAAAAATAGATGAATTTAACGGAGCGATAAAAGGTAATTACGGGGAAGCCCTTGTATATGACAATGACGGGAATATCACAGCAGGTGGTATGGTATCCGGCGGTGCGCTATATTATACTACGATAAATGGCGGTGTTATAACCGAAATTTCAGGAAACAGGGCTGAGGGTTATTTCACGGAATCACAAGCCTCAAATCCGTATTATGGTATATCCGGCGGTGCTATGCATGATTCTAAGTTTAACTCGGTATTACTAAAAAAAATCAGCAGCAACACTGCAATTGGTAATGGTTATGCCTCAGCAAAAGGTGGTGCAATATCCGATGGTACATACAACTCTGTGTTATTTGAGGAAATAAGTAATAACAGTGCAATTGCAACAGGAAACGGGAACGCAAGAGGTGGAGCAATTTATGCAGCAAGTATAGGTAATAATTTCGACGAAAGACAATATGTTAACGTCGGAACAATTGTGGAATCAAAAGCTGACGGTTCAACTATTACTTTTTGGTTAAAGTCTCAAAAAGATCAGATAGAGAGCGCTCTTGCTCAGGGTAAAAAACTTTATATAACTGAATATACGAATAACGTAACTAATATAACAGATGAGCAGTGGAATGATATTCAAAATAAGATAGCTGACGGTACGTATATATTAGAAAATCCGCTCAATTCTGTTTCGGAAGATGACATTTGGAAGATTAAAGGCGGTTTGATAAATACAACCATTAAAAATAACTATGCTAAAACAAATAATGCTGAAAAATTGGCGCAGGGCGGTGCAATATATGAAACCAATGACTTCAATATCATAGCAGACGGTTCTGTTGATATAAACAATGGAATTGTAACAATACAGGGGAACTATGTACAAGCAGGTGATGGAGAAAAGGATTACCAATCAATATATATGGACAAAAATACTGCAGTGTTAGGCTTGGAACAATTAAACGGCGGAAAATTTTATCTTTACGATAATATCAACGGCGCAGAGGGTTATGATGTAAATATCATCGGTGACGGAACAGGTACAATGTATTTATTCAACGACATTTATAATGCTGATATAACAGCAGATAACACAAATATCAGCCTGTCAAATGATGAAATACATAATTACGACTTAAAAAAACTTACAAGCAATGACAATACTCTTTGGAATTTAGATTTGGATATTGATGCAGATAGTGTTGTCGCTGATACAATCAGCACATCTGACGATTCCTCGACCGGAGTGGTAACCATAGGCGGCTTGAATTTTGTAACCGGAAGTTTGGATGAATTTCTGGCTCTTGGGGATGTAGTAAAAGTTCAGATTCTGAAAAATACGGCGAATAATAGCAATTTGCAGTTAGCTCTTGCCCCTGATTTTGAGTCTGAGAGTGAAACGGTTTTAAGTGAGAGTGATGTGTACAATGTTGACGGAATAACAAAAGACGTAAATTGGTCAGATAATTTTGACCTTATAAATACCCATACAACTGTAACTGGTATATTAAGGCTTGCTACGACCGATACAACAAACGATTCTATCGGGGTAAAGGTGACATCAGTTGACGAAGTGAATAATCTGGGAACTATTGATACATTAAAAGCAATTAATCAATTTGAAACTAATGAGGACAGAACATTTAGTGCTGAAAATTCAATAGATACATATACGGTTACAGATGACCTGGGCGAAACCTCAGCGGGTAAACTGACTATTCAGGGAATAGCGGACGTAGAAACCCGTTCAACCATAGATTTTGATTCACATAAGGGTTTTGAACTAAATAACGATAATACAGAACTTGTGTTAAAAGATGTTGAAGTAAAAGGATCATCTGCACTTGTTACGGGAGATGCGGCAGATAATGTAAAAGTTGTACTGGATAATGTAAATATCCACGACAACGGTGATTGTATTTCAACTTATGGAGATGTTGAGGTTAAAGGTAATTCAACAATATCAGATAACATCACTCTGTCAGGTATTGATTCAAATATGGACATTGACGGAACGGATGAGGTGACCTTAGATTCTGTCTTAACAGGTTCGGATACAACAAAATTAAATATTTCAAACGGAACAGTTAACCTGACGGATAATGCAAAAGTTCAGGCTATGGATTTAAACGCACAGGATGTTGAATTGAATTTGGCTGAAAATTCAAGCCTTGCCAATATCAATGCAACATTTAACGGGAATAATGTTGTAAATATTGCAAACGAAAACTCCCTGTCAGGTATGAACCCGACATTCAACGATATTACAATATTGAATATAGCAAACGGTAAAACAGGTACACTTGCTTTCGGTGATGTCAACCTTAACGGGTTAGTAAAGATGCAGGTAGATGCAGACCTTGCAAATAAACAAATGGATAAACTTTCTGTTATATCTGCAAATGTAAATGGCGGAAGTATAGAAGTGGATAAGATAAATCTTCTGTCAAAAACAACGGATACAAAAACGAGTCTGTTGTTTACGGATAATACAGATTTGGCAAATGTTGTATCTTATATCGGAGAAGGTACGATTACATATTCACCTATATATAAATACAAAACGAGTTACAGTGTAAAAGACGGACAGGGTTATTTTGACTTTGTACTGCCGTCAAATCCCGGACCATCTCCGGAGCCGGCTCCGAGTGATTTCAACCCTGCTGTTTTGGCATCTCCCGTAGCTTCACAAGCAGGAGCACAGTCAGCAATGAATCAAGCTATGTATTTCTCATTTGAACATGGTGATACATTTATGAACAATGCATCTGCCGACAGATTTGCAATGATTAACAATAACACCTATGCTCTGTCAACTGATTATAACGAAAACGGTGAGAGAATTAACTATGACCATTCAAATAAAGCAGTATGGGTAAAACCTTATGCAGTATTTGAAAACATTCCGCTCAAAAACGGACCAAAGGTTGATACAATTTCTTACGGCACACTAATCGGTTTTGATTCAGATTTTCATAAGATGAAAAAAGGCTGGACAAATGTCGGAACGGCATACATTGGTTATAACGGGTCACAGTTGAAATATTCAGATGTTGATACCTCAACAAACGGCGGAATGCTTGGTGTAACAGAAACCTTCTATAAGGGTAATTTCTGGACTGCAATAACGGCAAGTGCAGGAGCGAGTGTTGCAGAAGCTCATACAATGTACGGAAAAGATGATATGACATCTTTAATGGCAGGTGTTGGTTCAAAGACGGGTTATAACTTTGAATTTGCACAGGGTAAATTTATAGTTCAGCCGAGAATATTTCTGGCATACAGTATGATAAAAACCTTTGATTATACAAATGCTGCGGGTGTAAGAATAGATTCTGATCCTTTGCATACTATACAGATAAACCCTGCTATTAAATTTATCGGAAATATAAAAGAATGGCAGCCTTATGCAAGTGTGGGAATGAACTGGAATGTAATGAACCAGACTAAGGTAACGGCAGACGGTGTAAGACTTCCGGAGATGCATACAAAACCTTATGTTGAATATGGAGTTGGGGTGCAGAAACTCTGGAACAATAAATATTCCGCTTATGCACAGGCAATGGTAAGAAACGGCGGCAAAAACGGTATAGCATTATCTTTCGGGTTCAGGGTAGCACTCGGCAAAGAAGGCAAACCGATTGAAAAAGTACAAAAGCAAACAACAAATAAAGTTTCAATGACCTCGGATATCCGACGAACAACGTTAAAACAGTTGTCTGTGACCCAGAAAGCACACCTGCAAAAAACAACACGAACTGCTAATGTCGGTGTAATAAAATAAAGAAAAGCGGGTTAAATACCCGCTTTTTAAAATCTCATAATTTGGACTTTCCAGTTTTTTGCAAGTTCATCATAAATTTCGTTGATATTATCCGTCACTTCAAGTAATATTATTCCGAAATTTACACACTTATATTCCCCTATGTTATGAAGCCCGAGTCGTGTTCTTATTGTGCAGCCGTATTTTGTAATTATTTGCTGAAACTTAATAGCCTCTTCCATTCTGTTATCAAGTGCCACCCCGATTATTGCCGTCATAAAAACTCCTTTTAATAAAATATAAAAGGTTTTATCGAATAAAAAAATACCCGTAA
>CAMHMW010000029.1 GCA_946186335.1 uncultured Candidatus Melainabacteria bacterium | reverse complement strand
AACCTTCGTGATGTTTTTCAATAAGTTCCCAGTTAATGCGGGGGTGAACATATTTACCCTTGCAGCATGCGGTTGAAACAAGTTTTACAAGATTCTGATAACCTGTTTTATCTTTTACCAGCAAAACAAGGTGGTAGCACGGATTATTGTTCTTGTCCTGTACTGTTATATCGCCTGTATGCACATAAAATTCGCAGCCTAATATAGGCTTAATCCCTGCATCTTTGGCGGTTGTATAAAGTTCCATATCTCCGTACATAACCCCATGATCGGTTACTGCAACGGCAGGAAAGCCTTTTTCTTTACAAAAGTCAACCAGTTCCCCAATTCTTATCGCTCCGTCCAGCAATGAGTATTCCGTGTGCAGATGGAGCGGAACATATTTTTGTTCTACATCAGCCATAATTAAATCATATCATATAAAATTCTCGTTTTGGTTAAAGATTAAATAATATTAATGTTACAAACTCTTAATATTTGAAACCCCACATGCAATTTACTGAAACATAAAGTTTTTATATATGTAAGGTAGGTTAAAAGGTTAATAGTGTTTGGAGGTTAATTATGACAAACGTCCCAGGTATAAACGGGTTATCGAATACGGGTTCATTCGTATATACTCCCGATCCGTATTTTGATGTTGAGGACTTAGACCCGACATACAGCACATATCCGATGTATGGCGGTATGGGTTATGGAATGGGTATGGGCAGTATTTTTGCTCCTATGATGGGAACAATGGGCGGCTCACCTCAGGAATATTTCAATCAGATGAAACAGTATCAGCAGTTTTACAATGATTACAATATAGACCAGCAAAAAATGCAGAGAAATGCTGATTTAAGAGTTAACGCATCAATGGAAGCAATTCAGGCTACATATAATGCTTTGAAAGACAAAATAAACAGCAATGAACAGGGACAAATTGAAGAAGCGTACAACAGATTTGTTCAGGCAGTAGCGAATGCTTACGGAACGGGAACGGAACAGGAAATCAAAGCAAGAGCCGCAACATTATATGCTCAACTTTCAGGCGGCAAAACATTAGTTCAGGATATGCGTGAAAACGGACACAATTCATTCCTGCAAGGTATGTTGAACTCAATGGCATTTGGTATGTACCATTCACGTTCGGCAGAAGATAATATTTCCGCAATAACCGGAACCCCTGTATCAACAGGTGAGAAAGTTGAACAAAACCTCGGTCGTCTTGCAGGTTCGGCAGCAGTTGGTGCGGCAGCAGGCGGAATTGCATCTAAATTCCTTGCGGCAGGTTCAAAAGGTAAGGCCGGAATTATAGGTCTTGCGGTCGCCGGTGCATCAGCATTGCTGACATTTATAACAGGAAAAGTTACAACATAATAAACTCAAAAGTGTGAAGTAAATAGTGTAATGGTAGTGTGAAGAAGAAAAAGACCGGTTTTACCGGTCTTTTATTTTTAATATGTATGAGTGTCTATTTTACATGCATCAGAAAATATTGTATAATAGGGATGTTATGTTGAAGAAGGAAAATAAGACAGATGTCATAGTTGTCGGGGCAGGACCCGCCGGAATTGCCTGTGCCGTAACAATTGCCCGTGCGGGGCGAAATGTCGTTTTGATTGAGCGCGGAATGTTTCCGGGTGCAAAAAATATGTTCGGCGGGGCAATTTATACAAATTCCGTTAAAGATATTTTCCCGAATTTTGAATCTGATGCACCTTTGGAAAGACGAAACATTGAACATAATTTTGCAATTCTCGGGGAAAGTGATTCAACAACGATAACTTACCGCAAAAACGATAACACAAGTTATTCTGTTATCAGAGGTAAATTTGACCGCTGGATGGCGGAAGAAGCCCGCAAAGCAGGTGTTTATGTCGTAACGGAAACGGTTGTCAGAAAAGTTATTAAAGAGGGTAAAAGAGTTGTAGGGGTTTCAACCGAGCTGGAGGATTATTATGCGGATATTGTTATTCTCGCTGACGGTGTAAATTCTCTGTTGGCACATCAAATCGGTTTGCGAAAAGATATTGAAACAAAAGATGTAGCCCTGAGTGTAAAAGAGGTTATAAAACTGGATAAAGATACCATAAATCAGCGTTTTGGCTTAAAAGATGATGAAGGTGCGATTGTTGAAATTTTTGGCGGTTCAATGCTTGGAATGCTCGGTTTGGGATTTTTATACACAAACAATGACTCTGTTACAATAGGTTTGGGAATTACCTTGAACGAACTTGTTGAAAATAATTACAAACCGTTTGAAATTCTTGAAAAACTGAAACAGCATCCTTCAATTTCGCACCTGATTGAAGGCGGGACATTAAAAGAATATTCGGCACATCTGATTCCTGAGGGCGGGTATAAAAAAGTCCCGAAACTTGTTGATAACGGGGTAATGATAGTCGGGGATGCGGCAATGCTTGTTAATAACCTTCACTGGGAAGGCACAAATCTTGCAATTGTGAGCGGAAAACTTGCGGGGCAAACTGCCGTTGAGTCGCTTAATACGGGTGATTATTCAAAGAAATTCCTGAAAAAATACGAGAAAGATATAAAAGAGTCTTTCGTTATGAAAGATTTACATACGTACAGAAACCTGATGGATATTGCACATCAGCGAAAGAAAGCGTTTTTCTCTTATTATTTCAAAAAAATCAATGCGTTTTTTGATATGTTTACATCTGTTGACGGTACTCCCAAAAAAGAAAATTATCACAAATTTATAAAAAGTATTTTTACCGACAGAAAATTAACGGAGCTTTTTAAAGATGCCTGGGCGATTATCAGATTATTGTGGAGTATTTTAATATGAAGATAGATAAAAATTTATACACTCTGAAATACACTCCCGATACGGACTCCCATCTTCATCCGAAAAATGAGGATTGCAGAATGTGTGAGGGTCGTCCCTGCACTTTTATTTGTCCTGCCGAAGTTTATGAATGGAATGAAGAAAAACAGGAACTTATTGTAAATTTTGAAAACTGTTTGGAATGCGGTGCCTGTCGTATTGCCTGTGAGAAAAAATCTTTGGGCTGGGAATACCCGAAAGGCACAAAAGGAGTAACTTTTAAAAACGGCTAAACCTGTTCCTTTAAAATTTTTCATGTTCTTGTTATGATTTACATGCGGTACTTTTTAAGAAGGAGAAGACAATGAAAAAATCTATTAAAGACCTCGGTGATATAAGGGGTAAAAGAGCGTTAATCAGAGTTGACATCAATGTTCCTCTTGACGCTGACAAAAATGTTACGGACGATACAAGAATTCAGGCAATTTTGCCGACTGTAAATTTCTTAAAAGATAAAGGGGCTAAAATTATTCTTATGGCTCATTTAGGACGTCCGAAGGGTGAATGGAATATGGAATTTTCTCTGGAACCCGTTGCAAAATACTTATCAAAAGTTTTGGGTGAAGATGTAAAATTTGTTTCAACACCTGTTGGTGAAGGCGCAGAAAAAGAGTTGGCAGATTTACAAGACGGTAAAGTGGCACTTTTGGAAAATATAAGATTTTACAAGGCTGAGGAAGCAAAAGATGATGATATGACTTTTGCAAATGAACTTGCAAAACTGGGTGATTTTTATGTGAATGATGCCTTTGGTGCTGCTCACAGAAATCATACATCTACCGCAAAACTGGCAAAGGTATTAAAACCTGCTGTTTCAGGCTTGTTAATGGAAAAAGAATTAAGATGCTTGTCACAGGCTCTTGATAATCCGACAAGACCGTTTACGGCTGTTGTTGGCGGGGCTAAGGTTTCTTCAAAAATCGGTGTTTTGGAAAACTTACTGGACAAAGTTGACAATATGATTATCGGCGGCGGTATGGCTTATACATTTGTTAAGGCAAACGGCGGTAAAATCGGTAATTCAATTTGCGAAGATGACCAGTTGGAAGTTGCAAAAGCAATCGAGAAAAAAGCAGCAGATAAAGGCGTAAACCTTGTTATGGCAACTGATGTTTTGGTTGCTGATGATTTCTCCGGAAACGGAACAAATAAATTTGTTGCGATTAATGAAATTCCTGACGGGTTTGAAGGAGTAGATGCCGGTATGGATTCAAGAAAGGCATTTGCTGATGTTTTGAAATCCTCAAAAACAATCCTGATGAACGGGCCTGTCGGAGCTTTTGAAAACCCGAAATTTGCGGAAGGTACAAAGGCTGTATTAGCGGCAATTGTTGAAGCAACAAAAGCCGGTGCAACATCTGTTATCGGCGGTGGTGATTCTGTTTCTGCGGCTAAGAAATTCTGCAAAGCGGAAGATTTCACTCACGTTTCAACAGGCGGCGGTGCTTCCTTGGAATTTATTGAAGGTAAAGTATTGCCGGGTGTTGCAGCCTTGGATGAAGCAGTTGCGGCAAACGTATAGTTTTTAAAATAAAAACTTTTCAAAAAACGGGCTTTGTATGTATGCAAAGTCCGTTTTTTATGGTGAGGGTTTTTAAGAAAATTTGTTTTTATGCTATAAATAATTATATGAACTATATCTTTTATTTTTTAATAGTTATTTCGGTTGTTATCGGTGCGGTTAACGGAAAATTGCAGGATGTTGTAAATTCAATTATGACAGGGGCGGAACTTTCTGTTAAGGTTGCAATTTCACTCATCGGTATTATGGCTTTTTGGCTCGGAATTATGGAAATTGCAAAAAAATCAGGGATAATTGATTTTATTGCAAAACTTATAAAACCTGTAACAAAGCATTTATTCAACGAAATTCCTCCTGATGCTCCTGCGATAGGCGATATTGCAATGAATTTTACGGCAAACGCTTTTGGCTTGGCTAATGCGGCAACTCCATTCGGAATAAAGGCGATGGAGGAACTCCAAAAAGAAAATGACAAAAAAGATACCGCCAGTAATTCTATGTGTTTGTTTTTGGGGATGAATACGGCAGGGTTTCAGCTTGTTCCGACAACAGTTCTTGCAATTCTTATCGGTATCGGTTATAAAAATCCGACAGAAATAATTGCGCCGACACTTTTGGTTACAACAATTGCTTTTGTTTCGGCGATAATTATGGCTAAATTGTTTCAGGGATTCAGCGTGAAGAAGGAGGTTAAAAATGACGAAAATTCTTAACCTCATATCTTTGTGGATTTTGCCCGTAATAATACTGACTGTTTTAACCTGCGGGATCATAAAAAAAGTCCCTGTTTATGAGGAATTCACCAAAGGTGCAAAGGGTGGATTTCAGGTTGCGGTAAAAATTATCCCCTATCTGGTTGCGGTTATTGTTGCAATTTCAATGCTAAGGGCAAGCGGAGCGATAGAGCTTCTTGCACAACTTTTGGCACCTGTTCTTGCGAAATTTAATATTCCGGCAGACACCTTACCGTTAATGATAGTCCGTTCGCTTTCCGGTTCGGGAGCATTGGGGATATTTTCCGATATTGCAAATAACGGCGGCGCGGATGCTTATTCCACAAAACTCGCAGCCATAATGCTCGGAAGCAGCGAAACAACATTCTACGTTTTGGCGGTGTATTTTGGTGCTGTCGGTATTTCAAAATTGAGATATGCCGTCTGGGTTGGACTTTTAGCCGATTTTATCGGAATTGTTGCGGCAGTTTCGGTATGTAACCTGATGTTTGCATAGCTTCAGCCCAACTCTGGGTGTATTCTTCCACTTCGTTTTTCATGATTTCTCTTACCAAAATTGCGTAATTAATGTTTATGCAGTCAATTTTTTCGATGCGTTCAACAATGTAACCTTTTCCTCCGCAATTGTGACAAAACCCTTCTTCGGGAACAACCTCTCCGCCTCTGATAGTCGCTCTTTGCTTAACTCCGCAACAGGCACATCTTGTGATGTACCAGTGATTTTCAATAAGTTCTCCGCAGTCGGGACAATAGCCGATTTCAACATCCATCGGAACTTTGTTGTGCTGACATTTTGGGGTAAAATTAAATATATCGCTCCATCTCATATTAGTGATTTAATGATGATTTTTGGAAAGTCAAGTTTGCGCGGGAACAAAATGAAATGTTGTAAGTTGGGCTTTCAGCCCAACAATTTCATACCTCACCCCAACCTCTCCTATTTTTTAGGAGAGTGAAATTTACATAGCATGTTAGCAAAATTTACTGGATTTATAATGGTGTTTGGAATATATATTACGAAATGTAACAGAAATAACGTTTGCTGAAATCAGACGGTTTTAAAATACTTTATATAATTAAGAGAGATAAAATAAGAAGAGGACTAAAGTTATGACTATCGCAAATTTACACGAAAAATTACTTTTCTTCACCAGACAAAAAAGCCACATCAGTAAAAAGTTATCTGATGTTCAGATGCGTCAATTAGCAGCAGCAAAACAGGTGCAGGAAAAACAACAACAGTTTAACGCAGAATTAAGCGCATTATACTATGACCCAGATGTCGGTTACGGTACAGATGAGTATTCTCAAATTTATATGGAAATGGTAAATGACCATGAGTTTGAACTTTCTACCATAAATTCCTGGGAATCTCAGTTAGAACTTGAAAAAGAACAATATGAAACTCAACTGAACGAAATTACCAACTACGAAAATTCATGGCAGAAATTACTTCAGCAAAATATCAAAGTCGAATTCACCTACGGTGGCGGCGGCGGAAAATAATAATCAAAGCGATAACTTTAGTCAAACAAAAAAGACCCGAAATCTCGGGTCTTTTTTATATCTGTCATTTCAAAAACTATGCTTTTGCAGCGCCTGCTTTTGAAATAATTTCTTCTTCTACGTTTCTCGGAACCTGTTCGTAGCATTGGAATTCCATTGAGAAAGTACCGCGACCTTGTGTGTTACTTCTCAAATCGGTTGCATAACCGAACATGTTTGCCAACGGAACGATGGCTCTGACGATTACGTTACCTGTGTTTCCGAGAGGTTCCTGACCTTCGATTCTTCCTCTGCGACGAGAAATGTCACCGATAATTGTACCTGTAAATTCGTCAGGAATTTCGATTTCAACTTTCATCATAGGTTCTAAGATACAAGGCTGTGCTTTTTTGCAACCGTCTTTAATACACATAGAACCTGCGATTTTGAACGCCATTTCTGATGAGTCAACTTCGTGGTATGATCCGTCGTAAAGTTCAACCTTAACGTCTATCATCGGATAGCCTGCCAAGATACCGCCTTCAAGCGCTTCTTCCATACCTTTTCTGACAGGTTCGATGTATTCTTTCGGAATTGCACCACCGACGATTTTGTTTTCAAATACAAAACCTTCGTTTTCGCCTGCCGGCATAATTCTTGCTTTACAATGTCCGTATTGACCTTTACCACCTGACTGACGGATGAATTTAGAATCCTGATCGGCAGTTCCTCTGATGGTTTCACGGTAAGCAACCTGAGGTTTACCGATATTAGCTTCAACTTTGAATTCTCTCAACATACGGTCAACGATAATATCAAGGTGAAGTTCGCCCATACCTGAAATGATTGTCTGACCTGTTTCTTCATCAGATTTAACTCTGAAGGAAGGATCTTCTTCTGCCAGTTTTTGAAGAGCGATACCCATTTTATCCTGATCGGCTTTTGTCTTAGGCTCAATAGCTACCGAGATAACCGGTTCAGGGAAGGTCATTTTTTCAAGAATAATCGGTGCTTTTTCGTCGCACAAGGTATCCCCTGTTGTTGTATCCTTCAAACCAACAGCCGCACAGATGTCGCCTGCGTAAACTTCAGATTCTTCAAGTCTTTGGTCTGCGTACATACGAACCAAACGTGAGATACGTTCTTTCTTTCCGTTTGTTGAGTTCAATACGTAAGAACCTGATGTGATTTTACCTGAATATACACGTAAGAATGTCAAACGACCTACGAACGGGTCTGTCATAACCTTGAATGACAATGCGCTGAACGGTTCATCATCTGATGAATGACGTTCTGTTTTTGTACCGTCTTCAAGTTCACCTTCAATAGCTTTTACATCAACAGGTGAAGGCATATAATCAACAACGTTATTCAGCAATAACTGAACACCTTTGTTTTTGAATGCTGTACCGCATGTAACAGGAACGATTTTATTGTTGCAAACAGCTTTTCTTAAACCTGCTTTTAATTCTTCAATAGTGATTGAATCAGGATCTTCAAAGAATTTTTCCATCAAATCGTCATCTTCTGATGCGATAGCTTCAACCATTGCATCATGATATTCTTTTGCTTTTTCTGCTAAATCAGCAGGAATTTCTTCTTCTTTAATATCAGTACCTAAATCATTAGTATAAATTTCAGCTTTCATGGTCATAAGGTCAATCAAACCGGTAAATTTATCTTCTGCACCGATAGGTAACTGAATAGGAACAGCGTTAGCGCCTAATCTTGTTTTGATTTGTTCTGCTACACGATAGAAGTCTGCACCTGTTCTGTCCATTTTGTTAACGAATACCATACGGGGTACTTCGTAACGATTTGCCTGACGCCATACGGTTTCTGATTGTGATTGAACACCGCCAACCGCACAGAAAACAGCAACAACACCGTCTAATACACGAAGTGAACGCTCAACTTCAATAGTAAAGTCAACGTGTCCGGGGGTATCAATAATGTTAATCTGGTGTCCTTTCCATTCAGCTGTAACCGCAGCTGACTGAATAGTGATACCACGTTCTCTTTCTTGTTCCATAAAGTCGGTTACTGCTGCACCATCGTGAACTTCACCTAATTTGTGAGTTTTACCTGTGTAAAACAATATACGTTCTGTTGTAGTTGTTTTACCTGCGTCAATGTGTGCGGCAATACCAATGTTTCTGATTTTTTCCAATGGAGTTAATCTTGCCATTTTTCTTTTTCCTTTTTAGTTTATTATAATGTGTACTACTTTTGCTATTTATATTTTATGTCGGGATAGCAACCCTCATCTGCTCTACCGACACCCTCTCCAAAAGGCAGAGGAAAAAAGTTTCCTTTTTAAGTCAGAGGACAGACCTACATAAAAATTATCACACAAACATATTATTTTTCAAATAAATCGCTTAATTTTATGAAAGAATTTTAAGTTTACAAAAAGAAACCCAAGAGGGTTTCTTCCGAATAATTATTGTATGTTGTTTATTTACTGCGTAATTTCATAAGTACGTCAAGGGTTTTGCCTTTGTTGTCGTAATATGTTTTGAGTTTAGGTGAAGCCTCTCCGTTAACAATATCGCTCAACATGACATAACAATTTTTCTTTTCCAGAGTACAATTTGTACCGACTTTATAAAATGTCATAATAAATTCTGTTTTTCCGCTTTTTGTTTTTTCAAGAACACTGTTTTTATTATAAAGTGTTGCTGTCGGATCTTGTTTTACCACAATTTTTGCAACTTCTTCGCCCGATCTGGCATTTATGCAGCCGGGGTCTTTTGTTAATACCTGTTTTACAATTATTGAGTTAACAAGTTTTTCCGGTCCGCCGTCAGATTTCATCTGTGTAATGAAGCTTCCGCCGATTACAAATAACGAGGCTATTCCGATTATTCCGAGAATAACCATAATTATGAAATACAGAGTAAAAAAGGCAGCCCATTTTTTCTGAATTTCAGAAAAATATTCCAAACTTTGCCACTTTTTGCCCTGCCATGACCATTCGTTTCCTTTTTTACCCATATATATTGAAAATCCAAGAATAATCGCGGGAGCAAGAAAGATAAAAAAGAATCTTATAATTGGTAAAATAAAAGCGGCGAGAATGCAGAACAGCATTGCACCAAAGGTTACAAAATAACTTATGCCGGCACCGTTGAACGGAGCCCATAAAATGCCGAGTCCGAATGCGCCCCAGTTAAATTTTTCCAGTTCTTTATCAACTTTATTCTGGAATAATTGTTCTTCCATTTCTGTCATGTTCATAATATTTCTCTCTTTCTTTAATATGTCATATCAAACATCCAAACATATCTTTTTTCACCCGCTTCGTCATAATATGTTCTGGAAATTTCATAGGGTTCTTTTGTAAGTTTTTTTATTCCGAAAATCTGTATATAGCAATTTCTTACAGCCAAATTACATTCATAAGGTGTTTTGTAAAATGACATATAAATTGGACTCCCCGCAGGGGCAATACTTGTTTGGTTATATTTTTGGTATTTGTCACCCGGAATATTTTGGGATAAAAACTGATACATATATTCTGCAACATCTTCCCCTGATGTTTTATATCTTGCACCTGTATTCAGAATAATATCAATGGTATCCGAAGAAAGTTCCTCGCTCATTGTTCGCAGGGTTGAAAGGTCATCTTCGGCACGTAATGGTGTTGATAGACTCAGTACAAATGCGGATAACAGAAATATTAAAAATTTTTTCATATAAATCTCTTTCCTGATGACTGGACAACTTTTAATATATCAGATTATTCAACAGTTGTAAATATAAGTTTATTTATTTCTGATTTCGGCAAAAAAATCATTAAGCAGTTTGTCGCATTCTTCTTCCATTATTCCTCCGTATATTTGAATTTTTGAATTTGAGATTTTATCCAGATTTGCGGATGAAAATGCTCCGTAGTTTTTGTCGTAACTTCCGAAATACAATTTGCTTATCCCGGACTGCAAAATAGCCCAGCCGCACATAGGACAGGGCTCTAAGGTTACATATAGTTCACAGTCTTTTAGCCGCCAGTTGTTTAAAATATTTTCGGCTTTGCGGATGGCGGTTATTTCGGCATGAGAGATTATGTCGTTGTCAATTTCTCTTGTATTATGTGCCGTTGCAATAATTTCCCCGTTTTTAACCAATATAGCCCCGACAGGAATATCAATACCTGATTTTTTTGCTTCTCTTATTGCGAGTTTCATAAATTCCATTATTGGCTTTCCTCATCAGCAATACTCAGGGTTATTGTTACGCAAAAACCGTAATCGTCATCTGATGCCAGCTCAATCTTGCCGTCCATTGCTTCAATAAGCCCTTTTACAATAAACAAGCCCAAACCTGTACCTCTTGTAGTTCTTGTCATTTCATCGTCAAGTCTGACGAATTTTTCAAACAGGGTATTGAGTTTTTTTGCAGGAATTTTATCACATTTGTTTTTAACCTGAATGTAGGCTTTATCTCCGATATTTCTTATGATAACTTCAATGGGAGTATCGGGGTATGCGTATTTTATTGCGTTTTCGTACAGGTTGACAAAAACCTGTTCCAAACGACCTTTATCTCCGAGAATTTGCGGAAAATCTTCGGGTAAATCAACTATAATTTCACGTCCGTCACGTTTGCGCAGGAGGAGTTCCGCCTGTTCAAGAACTTCATTCAGCCACAGAGGTTCTTTGACGGCTCTCAATCTCATACCTTCAATATCCGGAATTGCCAAAAGGTCGTCAATAAGCCGTTTTAAGCGCTCGGACTGTTCTTTAATTATTCTCAGAGATTTTTGTTTTGTTTCCTCATCGATAACAATATCCTGACGCATAAGTCTTGATGTATAACCCTGAATACTTGTCAGCGGGGTGCGTAATTCGTGGCTGACGGTATCTAACAGATTTGAACGAAATTCGTTCAGTTCTTTTAATTCTATATTTTTCCTTTGTAATTCAACATAAGATTTGTGAATTTCAGATGCCATATCATTAAATTCGTTTGCCAAAAAGACGATTTCATAAGGGGTGAAAGCGGTTGTCAAAAGTCTTATCTGACGCTGGTAGTTACCTTTTGAAAGTGCGATTACGGCTTTAAATAACTGTCTTATGTTGATATAGAGATAATAGATATAAAATCCCAAAAGTATCATCATTGAAAGTATTGCAACCAAAACAGCAAGAATTATTTTAACCCGGTTATCAATAATTGTGTGTTTGGTAATGCTTTGTGTGGTGTTTACAACGATGGTTAATTCGGGCTTTGTTCTGTGTAAATATACT
Organism: uncultured Candidatus Melainabacteria bacterium; assembly: GCA_946186335.1. Classification (GTDB taxonomy): domain Bacteria; phylum Cyanobacteriota; class Vampirovibrionia; order Gastranaerophilales; family Gastranaerophilaceae; genus Zag111. The sequence goes on along the minus strand of CAMHMW010000029.1, from coordinate 4,253 downwards.
ATCGGCTGGTTTTTTTCATCCCCGAACAGAACCGGTACATCTTCAATTATTTCTTCGGGAAGCAGGTCAATTGTTTCTTTGAAAACATCGGGTGTAAAATTGTGAGATGCTATCAGTCGGTTGTTTTTATCCATGATATACACCTGTCTGTTGTCGTTTTCAAGTGATTTAAACAGTTGTTTGTCCCAGTTGCTTGCGGAATATATGATAACAAGAAATGAACCATCTTTCATCTGGGTTGAAAGTATCAGTTTTTCGTTAGTGTGTGCGTTATCCGTCAGCTTTTCCAGCTCCTCCGGACTTCGTACAATTTCAATGGTTTCACAGTTTGGGTAACGCTTTGCAACCTCTTTTATAAATTTTTCTTTCAGTTTTCTGTTGGGCAGATATTCAAGTGTATCCGCAATTTGTGCTAACGTTGTTTCACTTGTTTCCATAAAAAAATCAACTTCGTCGGAAACCATACTTGCAACAAGTATGGCTGATTCTCTCAACTGGTGTCTGACAGACTGCTGATTAATGTTATTTATGACAAAACCGCTGATAGATGTCGGAATAATGACGGATATGAAAAATACTATCGCAATTTGTTCAATAATTTTTAATTTTTTTAAGCCGTAACTGTAATTTTTCATAATTATTCCTGTATAAACGGTGTTAATTTATATCCGACATTTGTAACTGTGTGAAGATACTTCGGAACTTTTGCGTTAGATTCAATTTTGTTGCGCAAGCCGCCAACGTGAACCCTCAGCATTCTGACATCTTCATTGCTGTCATATCCCCAGACTTCATCTAAAAGTGTTGCAAGGGTTACAGGGTTGTTAAAATGCTGCATAAGACAATACAAAATCTCAAATTCTGTCGGAGTTAATTTTACTCTGCGGTTTACTATGATACATTCCAAAGATTCGGGGAAAATCTCAATATCACCGCATTTTAAAACCTCATTAGACAGCGGAGATTCTTCAACAGCAACAGAATTACGTCTCAACAAAACTCTTATTCTGAGTAAAACTTCCTGAATATCAAACGGTTTTACAAGGTAATCATCCGCTCCGCAGTCAAACCCCGAGGTTTTATCATCAATTGTACCTTTGGCGGTGAGCATCAAAATAGGCACAGCAAGTTTTGCCTGTCTGATATTTTTGCAAACCTCAAAACCGTTCATTTTCGGCATCATAACATCAAGCAGAATTAAGTCATAAGCATTGTTCAGCGCTTTATTAAGTCCTTCCAGTCCGTCTTTTGCCGTATCTACAAAATATCCGCTGCTTCCGATGTCAAATTCAAGCAGCTCTCTTATCTCATCGTCATCGTCAATTATTAAAATTCGTTTTTGAACTTCTGTCATAAATATACCCCTGTTTATAAGAAAATTTTACAAAACATCCCCAAATTTTGCAAGAATTTATGAAGAAGTGAAAAGTCCTTTTTAATCCTGACTAAGTTTGGCAATTTTCAGCCCGAACATTTCTTCAATATTTATATTATTCAAAATGTTTGAAATTATGGTTTCTGCGGTCACGTTTGACATATCGCCGTAATCAGGTAATGAACCCAAAACTTTTATATCAGAAAATTCATTTATTATCTGGGGAAAATATTTAACCTCCAGATTATCGGATTCTTTGTCGTGCTGGTTTAAAATAACTCCCGCCATTTCAATTCGTTCTGATTTAATGTATTTCAACCCGCTGATAACGGTATCAATCTGGGTTTTCTTCGGGTTTATTACCAGAACAAGCGGTAAGCCGAGAGTTTTTATTAAATCAAGTTCTGTCATATTTTCGGCAATTGGGGTAGAAATACTGTTAACCCCCTCAACAATAGAGCAGTCCATTGTTTGTGCAAGTTTTTTATAATTGTCACAAATTGTCTGAATATCTATTTTCAATTTATCTTCATAAGAACTCACAAACGGAGATTCTTTGCCGGAAAGGATGTATGTTGCATCAACCGTAAGATTCGGGTCAATTCTTTTAAAAAGAGATAAATCAGGGGAACTTTTAACCCCGTTTAAAATAATTGCACCTGTCTGAATGGGTTTATAAACACAGGTTGTAAAAGCCAAACTCTGCATTGTTGCGGCAATTCCCGCCGTAACAAGTGTTTTGCCTGTCTGTCGTTCCAGCCCTGAAATAAATACGTTTAACATAACTAAATCTTATCACGATATTTTTATTTTGCAATTTGGGGTAAATTTGTAAGTTGGGCTTTCAGCCCAACAATAACAGACAATGAAACAGGTTCAGGGTGATAATAATTTGTAAAAATTTTCCATTATCCATTTTCAATATTCAATTTATTTCAATTTCCTCTGAAAAGAGTATCCCAAAACTTGTACTTTTTGATAAAATCCGTATAAGGGGAGAACTGTTATGAACATCAGAGAAAAACTTGAAAAGCGTGAATATCAGATTTTAAGCGACATTGCAACGAAATCTGCTGAATCAAAAGGTCGTAAAATTCCGGAAGAAAAATCCGATATGAGAACAGATTTTCAACGGGACAGGGACAGAATTTTGCATTCAAAAGCATTTAGACGTTTAAAACACAAAACGCAGGTTTTCTTATCCCCGTTTGATGACCATTTTAGAACCCGTTTAACCCATACCTTAGAGGTTTCTCAAATCGCACGTTCAATTGCACGTGCGCTTGATTTGAATGAAGATTTGACGGAGGCAATTTCGCTGGGACACGATTTGGGACATACTCCGTTCGGACATTGCGGAGAGGGTGTATTAAATGAACTCGTTGACGGTGGATTTAATCACAATATTCAAAGTGTGAGAGTGGTTGAAATTCTTGAATGCCTGAATTTGTGCCGTGAAACGGTTGAGGGAATTATGACACATTCATGGGGGTATAAACCGACAACTCCGGAGGGGAAAGTTGTTCAGCTTGCGGATAAAATTGCCTATATTAATCACGATATTGAAGATTCAATAAGGGCGGGAGTTATTTCTGAAAGTGATTTGCCAAAACATTGTATTGAGTATTTTTCATCAATTCAGAGCAAACGTCTGAGTAAAATGATTCACGAAATAATAAATAATTCCATCGGAAAATCTGATATTTCAATGAGTGAAGAAGCGTGGGGTTATACGACAGAACTCAGGACATGGATGTTTGAAAATGTTTATAACGATTCTTCCACCGCAAAACTTGAAGAATCGAAGGCGCGCAGAGTTATAAGAGAGTTGTTCAGTTATTATTGTGATGTTTTAAAAAATATCTGCCCTGCTGACAGAATCCCGAGAGTCGTAACCGATTACATTTCGGGAATGACGGATAGATTTGCGGTTGAAAGATATAAAGAACTGTTCATTCCGACAGGTTTAAAATGCAGCGCAAGGGATGATTATTTATTCAAACTTGCAAATATGACCGAATAAATCATGACAGGGAAAATCGCTTATGGATGTTCAGTATTTATCGGAATATTTAGAATTTCTGGAAGTTGAAAAAGGACTTTCGTCAAATACCGTTGAGGCATACCGAAATGACCTGATTTTCTTTTTTGATTTTTGTGACGGACGAGGAGTGAAGGAAGTTAATGATGTCGAGCGTACAGACATAAATTCTTATATTTTGAAACTGCGTGAAAAAAATTATTCGGTATCAAGTGTAGTGCGGAAAATTGCATCTTTAAGAGGCTTTTTTAAATGGTTTTGCGCAAATGAATACGGTACAAAAAATCCGACACAAACCCTTGAACGTCCGAAACTCCCCAAAAGATTACCCAAAGTTATGACTGTTGAGGAATTAAACAGTATCCTCAATGCCGATTTGAATAAAGAAGAAAGCGTTATTGTTGAATTGTTGTACGGGTGCGGGTTAAGAGTTTCGGAACTCGTTAACCTTAAAATGAATAACATCGATATCAATTCAAAATATGTTCAGTGCTATGGTAAAGGTTCAAAAGAAAGAATTGTTCCGTTCGGGAAAAAAGCAAAGGATGCAATAAAAAAATATTTCCCCTATCGTGATAATCTAATTGTGCGAAATAATCTAAAAAATTATAAGTATCTTTTTGTAAAAGAAAACGGTAAACCTTTAACCCGTCAGGATGTCTATAATTTCATAAGAAAACAGGGTGAAAAAATTCACAAACATATTACTCCCCACACGCTTCGCCACAGTTTTGCAACTCACCTGCTGGAAAACGGTGCAGATTTGAGGGTTGTTCAGGAACTTTTGGGACACGCAAGCATTTCAAACACCCAAATATACACCCACATTTCAACCCA
>CAMHMW010000028.1 GCA_946186335.1 uncultured Candidatus Melainabacteria bacterium | reverse complement strand
TCGGGATGTAGCGCAGCTTGGTAGCGCACCGTGTTCGGGTCGCGGGGGTCGCAAGTTCAAATCTTGTCATCCCGACCATTTAAAAAAGGGAAGCCGTAATCACGACTTCCCTTTTATATTGTAATTATTATTTATTTAGCACCAATTGATTCCAACTCCGAAATCAGTTTTTTAATTTCATTACGTTTCAGTTTACGTGTTGTTGTTCTTGGCAGATTTTCCGAACGAACTATAATTTTTATCGGACGTTTGTAGGGTGCGAGTCTGCCTGACAGGAACTTAACTTCGTTAACTACTGCCGTTTCAAGATTATCCCATTGAGTAAATTTAGCGGAATAATCAGCAGTCGGAACAATAACAACAGCGATTTCCTCACATCCGTCTTTTTCACCAAAGGAACGTTTCATACCGAATACACAAACTTCTGCAAAATTTGTACTGGTTTCAAGAACTGACTCAATTTCTTCGGGGAATACTTTTTTACCGCCGGAAAGAACAATCATATTCTTAATACGACCGGTAATATAAATGAGTTTTGTTTTCGGGTCAATTTTTGCAATATCACCAGTATGCAGCCAACCCTCAGAAGTTATTACCTCATTTGTCATATCTTCTCTCTTGTAATATCCCTTCATAACGGACGGACCTTTAAGCATCAACTCACCTGTTGCTTCATCAATTTTTGCTTCGTAAGATTTAAGAACAGGACCAACTGAGCGCATATCCTGATATTTACCGCGGTTAACAGCAACAACAGGACAGGTTTCGGATAAGCCGTAGCCCTGATGAACTGTTATACCAATTCTTTCGAAAAATTCACCAACACCTATATCTAACGGAGCACCACCCGTTATACATCCGAAAAATTCCCCGCCGAATTTTTTATGAATAGACGAGAATAATAATCTTCTCATTTTAATCGGCATGAATTTCGCAGCCAGATAACTTCCCCAAAAGATTGCTTTAACAACCGGAGATTTTTTGTTTAATTCCGATTCAATTGATGATTTTAACAGTTTTAAAAATGCAGGAACCGTTATCATAAATTTGATTTTCTTTTCTGACATAACATCCATAATGTCTTTTGGCTTAAGACTTTGCGGATAGTAAATTGAATATCCGTGGTTTAAGAACACGAAAAATCCGACTGTCAACTCAAACAAATGGTTCATCGGCAAGATAGAAAGCATTCTCATTTCGGTATTTGCAGGAAGTATTTCTTTTAATGCAAGTCTTAAATCATGCATCTGTGCAAGCATGTTTTTAAAAGAAACTTCTACCCCTTTCGGATTGCCCGTAGTACCTGATGTATAAATAATGAAAGCCGTTGCACTGAGTGGTCTGCGGCGCCATTTTGCCTCGTAAACCTCAGGAAGTGAATATATGCTTGGAACGTCACTGCTTTCGTTTGCGGAAGATTCCATAATTATTATGTGCTTAATTGAAGCAATTTTTTCTTTAAGTTCAAGAGCCTTATTATAATTTGCACTTGAAACCAGCAACACACTCGGACAACAGTTTGATAAGATTGATTCAAGTTCATAAATTGTCAGTTTGTTATCCAGAGGAACAGTCGTTAAACCTGCCAGAACGGAACCAAAAACACAAGCCCCGTATTCCGGTTTTGACTCTGATAAAATTGCAATATTGTCGCCTTTTTCAATTTGTAAATCGTCAATAAGGTAACTTGCCAGTCTTCTCGAGAGCAAACCTAATCCTTTGTAAGTAACTTCATTCCAGCCGTATCTTGACTTAATTCCCAATGAAACTTTTTCACTATTCTTGATAGTAATTTCTTCCAACAAAGAGAAAACATTTTCGTACTTCATATAAAATCCCCAATTAATGTAAGTTAAATAAATATTACTCACATATTATATGATAAATTATTATATAGGTCAAATATATTTATATATTTAAAGATATTATATCAATATATCCTTATAATATCCGTTAAGCGGAAGTGCCGCAACATCGCTTAGCATAGCACATTCAGGATAATTGTCGGGCAATTCGCTCCATAATTTTATTAGTGTAATCTTTTTTAGTAATAATTCATTTTTATATTTTATATCAACAGGTGAAAACGGATAGCAATACGGAATTTCGCCATCCTGCAAAATATGGTGAATTTTGTTAATTTTATCAAACTTTTCACAATACTTATTGTAAATTTCCCGTCTTAAATTTTTATCATTTTCAAAATCAATATTTTTCATAATTTTTTCAACCGAAGGTGAAATAAGTTTAATATCCTGCATGTTCAGAGTTTCTTCGTTTTGGCAAAACTTCTCATAATCCTCCTGCGGGGAAACAGGTTCAAGATTCAAATCATCAACGCTGAATTTCTCGTTTAAAATATTGTTACAAAACAGATACACCCCATTTTGAACGGGAAAAAATTTTCTCAGAGACTTAAACGTTGCAAAACCCTTTACAGATGAATAAAAAGCATGCGTATTATCAAGAATCAAACGTGGATATTTTTCTGCTAAAATCTCACAATTTTTATCACACAAGCCGTAATAATTTGTGTAAATGATAAAATCATCCCGTGAAAATTCAACTGCCGGCATAAAATTGTTATCTATATGATAGAATTTTATTTTACAATTTTCTTCTCTAATTGCCTGCCAAACGGTTTTGCAAGTGTAATACGGGACAAAAATTTCTTTTATCCCGTATAACCTTATCAGATATTTAATGCAATTTCTTGCCAGATTTAATTTTACAATTTGCATAACTAAGCGTTATAAGCCTCAAATAATGCCCTCAAAAGTTCTTGTCCTTTTAACATTGTTTTGTAATCAACGTATTCACGTGCGGAGTGCATATTGCAAACGGTTGCCAAACCGATTAAATACGGAGAAAATCTTTCGCCTTTTGAATTTGTTTTGTTTGCATAAATATGTGTCTCCGCACCTGCATGAAAAGTTGAAACCTCAGGTTCTATCCCGACTTTTTTGGCAACTGTCTCAAACAAAATCGGCATGTATTCATCCTCATTTTTTTCAAACATAGGCATCTTTTCGTGAAATTCAATAACTGCCGTAGCAATTCCTTCGTGTTTTTTATTGAAACTTTCAACAATTTCTTTCATCATTTGTATAAGTTCATTTTCTTTTGCTTTATTAGAACTTCTGATAGAATATGTCGCCTCAGCATCGGTATTTATAACATTTGTTATATTCAAATCGCCTGATGAAATACCGCCGATATTACAGGAAGTTACAACCTTACCATCTTCCGTATAAAACACTCCCTGCGGCAATTCGGAAACTAAATCCGCAATAAGTTTTGCAGCGTTTTCTCTTGTCTTGTCACCTATATCATTACCAGAGTGACCGCCTTTCGGAGCTGAAATTTTTAAATCAACCTTTACATAACTTGCCCCCGCAATAAGGCATTGACCTAGAGCATCACTATCCAAAACAAGCACATATTTTGAATTTATCCTGTTAAAATCGGTATTTTTAATACCCGTCATCCCGTTTTCTTCATCACGTGTGAAATGTAGTTCCAGACCGCCATGTTTGAAATCAGGACGTTTTACGAGCTCTTTTGCAAAATACAGCGCATTTGCAACCCCTGCTTTATCATCAGCGCCGAGTGTTCTGCCTTTTGCTCTTATCAAATCGCCGTCTAAATACGGAATTACGGGAGATTCATCCCCGATTACGTCCATGTGAGAAGATAATAAAATCGGCTCTTTTGTATCATCTGTCGGTGCAATATTTATATAAATGTTATTATAGTCATCCTTTTCACAAGGAAGATTATTTTCCTTACAATAATTGCATATCCAGTCTATAACCTTTCCTTCGCCCAATGACGGAGAAGGAACTTCTGCCATTGAGCAAAACAAATCAACTAATTCACTTTCTTTTCTTAATTCATTAATATCCATAACTTCTCTCTCCTATTTTTAAATACATAATACCACTATTAACAATAAACGTAAAGAAACAGTCTTTTTGATTTGTTTTTGTAAGAATTAATTCTTTAGTATTAAGTTTTAAGAATTTTTAGGTCTTAACATGTTTACACACCGGCAAAAAAGTGTTATAATATAAGTATATGGAGGATTAATATGTTGGATTTTTGGAAGAAAAATAAGGCTTTCACATTAGCAGAAATTCTTATCGTTTTCACAATTATTGGTATAGTGTCATCAATTATTCTGATGACAACAAAAAGACTGGCAACATCTGATAAATATGCTTATCAAAGAGCTTATGATTCGGTTTGGACAGCGGCATATAACGCACAGGCAGAACCGGGAGCTCCGGCTCTGGATACTCCAAGACGATTATGCGAAGGGTTGGCAAAATATATAAACAGTCAAAACGCAACTAATAAATACGCAGATGCAGGTTATGGAACGGACGACGGTTTCTGCAACAACATTGCCGCAGCAAATCGTCCGACCAAAACAACTGACGAATTTAAAGATTTAACACCTGATTTTATCGCAAATAACGGTATGAGATTCTATATTTCGAATACTATTACTCAAAACCCGCAGATTACTGATTTTGACGGTACACCGGTTCCGATTTCATTCCATCTTGTTTATGTTGATATTGACGGGGAAAGAGGACAGAACAGAGTCACAGCAGGGGATGTTGTTGCATTTGCCGTTACTCCCGATGCTTATGTAATGCCTCTTGGGGCTCCCGCTTATGATAAAAAAATCTTTCCGGTTAAAGTCATTTATCCGGAAACCAAGACTCATCCGAATGAAAGATTATCCGCAGCAGTATCATATTATGATGCGATACATAAGGCATGGGGTACAACAGCCGGCGGCGCAATGAGAGTTAGTGTCGATGATATAAGAACTGTTGATTTTAATACTCTGTCATCATTATCAGGCAGCAAATTTAATGAAGGGGTTACCATTCCCACATCAAAAGCTCAGGACAGAGATTGTATTTGTGACTGGGAAGATAAACCCAATTGTGATGCCAGTACAAATCCGGCATCCGGCGGAACTCGTCTTGTTGACAGATTTGACTGCGATATAAAAATAGAACGTTATTACTAATGTGTTTATTATTACGAAAATTTGTTAACACAAATCTTCATAATCTCATAAGTTCTGTCATTCTGAGGCGTAAGCCGAAGAATCTCATTATATATAAGAGTTAACAAAAAGCAAGGCATTATGCCTTGCTTTTTGTTATTCAAAGATACTATACTAAAATACCGAAGTTGATTTCAAGTATCTGGCAGCTTGACCGGGTGGAATCTGTACTTTTCCGTTATAATAAATATACATCCACGCTCTATCCGCCTCTTTAACATCATTTGATGCATTTCCATTACCAATATATACACGCTTGTTTGGTCCCTCTGAACCGTTAACGTCAAGTAACACACAAGCATACGGGCGTGCTGATGCCCCTGCAGCTAAAGAACAAGGAGCCACTGACGCTGCCGGCATGGTGCAACCTGCTTCAAAATCAGGATCGCAAATGGGACCCACTGTCATAACCCAAGCAATACCATCATTTGTTGTAAAAGACAGATTATTTTCTGCCATTGCAGTACCATCAACATCCGCAGACTTAGCGGTAGTACAACGAATATTACCATTTGTACTGATTTTCTTCGCGAACTGGTCACACAAATATTTAGCGGTATTTGCTCTTGTTCTGGCAGGAAAAGCAGCACCCGCAGGAAGAGACTGGTCATAGTATGCAAAGCCCTTTGGTCCGTCACCCTCAGCAGGAAAATCATCCTCGTCCATTGTTAATTCAGCAACTACACGTTCTGCAATATAATATGCTTTACGAAACATTGCCTTGTTTTTATCGGGTTTTTTATGCACAATAGACGGAATCAACATAGCCGCAAGAGCACCTGCAACAACAAGACAAATAAGCATTTCTGCAATTGTAAAACCGTTTTTTAATTTTCTCATATATTTTTCCTCATTATTTATTATATATCACATTAGATTTTAAATGTGCCTGCCCTTTGGCTGTATCAACTCTCATTTTACCCTCAGGGTCAAAAGAGAACACAAATCTGTCGGGATCATTGCCGCCATCAGTATTCGGAGGGCTGCTACCGTTAACATCAACCTTTATTGTCGTCCACGTATCACTGGTGCAACTGGCTCTGTTTTTTACACATATAGTACCATTGGTAATAAACCACGCGACTCCGTCAGTAGTAACAAAGTTTGGTGAAAGGCTTGGTGAACCATTCGCGGGCATACTATGTACAGCCATACAGTCAACTACACCTGATGTATTCATCTTCGCTGCTATCTGAGCACATAAATACTTACCTGTATTATTTTTATATCGAAAAACATCAGTATAGCCCCCACCATTAGGTATCTTTACTATTACCGAGTCTTTAAAATACCCAAAAGCAGTCGATTGATCTTGTCCTGCGGAAAAATCTCCTGACTTTGTACCGGGGAATCCTCTATCTTTATCTTCATTATTGACAAGGTCATAAACAACTTTTTCCGTGTTGTAATATGCCTTTCTGAACAAAGCCTTATTTTTTGCCGGTTTTCTGGACATTGCAGCGGGAATCATCATTGCCACAACAACAGAAATTAAGCCTAAACATATAAGCATTTCGCCCAAATTAAAACCGTTTTTTAAAAGTTTCATTTATTTACCTCATATATATTTTTATATTACCAACTGATAACAATTGCTCCTGATTGACCACCGGTTGCATGCGATGAAATCTGCAAAGCTCCTTCATAGTAACCTAAATCATAGCCAGTTGTCGGATCATCATCAGCATCTTCCTGCGTTACCCAGCTGTGACCATTACAGGGTGAAGCAGTATAAGTTACACCATCAACAACACCATCTTCAGTCCATGTCGGGACAGGTACATTTGCGTGACCTGCAAATATACGGCTGTTAAGTATATCAGAGTTATCTGCAAGTATAATCGGTTCATATTTGTATGCGCAAGTTGATTCTGTCATTGTAGCAGCACCGTCTCCGCCACGTCCGAATACCTCCATACGCTCTTTTAAAGCATGGTTATTATAGCTGATTACAAATCTGATAAAGGTTGAAAATACAATCTTTTCGCCAATTCTGGAATCCATACTTTCCGTAGAAGTTGTACGCCAGCTACCTGGTCCCTGCAATGTTTCGGTTTCTGCATCCGAATAAGGAGTTAGTCCTGCATCAATTGTAAATACAGAAGCTCCGGCGCCCCCACCAAACGCGATCTTTTGCGGAAAATCAGTTCCGGGACCAAATGTAGTATCACCGCCTTTTCCGTTGACAGGTCCTGCTGTACCGGGTACCATCTGCATATTTTCAGGAATCTTCTTCAGTATCAGAGTTTTTATCTGTCCTGCACGACCGCCTACACCATAAGGTATAACCTGAGATTGTGAGGCCTTTACGTCATATATGCCAACTCCGGGATATAAATATTCTTCCGGATTAAGAGAGGTAGGTTCAGTACCTTCTCCGCCTTCGGATGAACTCGGAATATCCAAACACGAGCCATTCGCAGCATCCTTGTATTCATCGGGTGTTGAACAATATTCTATATGATACGGGTGATTATAATATGCTGAAACCGGATTTTCGTATTTATTCTTACCGGTTTGAGCCCCTTCTCCGCCACAAATTCTTAACAGGTTAGTAGAACCTACACTAAACACATGTCCATACCCATCAGATTGTCTTGGCACACCGCCCCGTACATAACCACACAATGAAGGATTGTTGCTCCACGTATAACTGTGATCAATAATATTTCTGCCGATAGATGAAAGTGAAATTTTTCTGTAACATGATATCCCTGAACCGTTTTTATTATTTGTACAACGTGTTGATACCATATTAGTAGATGATCCTAAATTATAATCCTTTTTGCCATCCGGAGTTTCCGCTGTTACCGGAACAGTACATGTAACACTGGGACAGCTTTCGCATACCTTCGGGTCTTCCGCTTTGGCAGTACATGTGTGCTGTAACATACCTGCAGATTTTGAGAATCCTGACGGGGTGGGTGTTACACATGAAGTAGGAACTTCACCTGTGCCACTACCTATACCTATCTTACAATACGGGTCACTGTCTTCTACCCCATCACCGCAACCTCTAGACTCCCAGGAATAGTAACTTGACGAACAAACCTCACCATCATTTGATGTACCGGACAAAATAAGTTTTTTACTGCCTACAAGAGTGTTATATTCTGCATCATCAAGAAGTCCCGTCCAGTCTGATGGCGAACCTGAATCCTGTACAATTGTACCGCCAACCTTGGCATACGAGCCCTTAATTTTATATGCATCCAGCAGTAAATCTTCATCGTTAATATCTTTACCGCCGCCACCGCCACCGATTAGCTGAACATAAAAATAACGAGCCTTTGTCGGCGGTTCAAAATTGCAAGTACCGCCCGCTGCAACCTGATCATCAATAATTGTCTTTTTACCTTTCATCAGAGTTTCTCTTACAACCCCGGCATTATCACGATAACAGGCATAAGTACCGTGGTTAACCTTTTGCGGAGGAGCAAGATGTCGTCTTGTAATCATCGGCATCAATGCTGCAAGTATGATGAAGAAAAATACCAACACCATCATTAATTCAACAAATGAAAAAGCTTTTTTATTATGTTTCATCAAATCATCCTTTCAATTTTTTACCAGGCAATAAATACAGCACCGCCAATACCATTACAAGAGCTGCAGCCACCGTCACCTGCCGACGGATCAAATCGTTTTGTCGGCGGAGTATATGGGCGTAATACAGGATTAAAGAGAACTTCGGTGTTTGCATCGCGCAAACTTGAACTTTCTATATATTCACCAAATCCTGATTCTTTAAAGTACGATGTGACATTTCTTTTTGTCAGGTCATACTGTAAATCTATTATATACTTGAATTTTCCGGTAACTGCTCCTGACGGAGATTCTATTGCTCTTATGACCGTAAATGAATCGGTATCATTATCTATCTCAATATCATTGTATGACAAAGTTTCCGTTAAACAATTTGCAGAACCATCGGAATTTAATCCGGCAAGATACCATTGACCGGAAGAGCTGTTATAATAGTACAACTTATCGCCATTTGTATGGTCTATACAATATTTTGACACATAGGTCTCGCCACTTTTTCTGATTACACAGTCACCACTGTAATCATAATAAAAGTCATAATTCTTGTTCATCCAATTTGAGACAGCAGAATATGCATCACTTGCATACCGATTATAGAAAGTTTCTATTTCATTTTCCTGACGAATATCATTGTGTGAATGTGGGCATAATTTTGCTTTAAACGCATTGGATGTTACCTCACATTGGGCAGTATCATCGTGATTATTATCAAGATATGATTTGCCTGATGCAGTATTCAATATGGTTGCAAGAGGTACTGTCTGGCAGGAACGAACATACGATTGTTTAATTTTTGTTTCTCCGCCTTTCAGACCGCCCGGGATTTCAACTATTAATCTCTGCTCAGGGGTAGCACCGGGTTCTGTATTTCTGATAAATGTTGATGTTCCATTGTTACCTGTAGTACCGCCTGAACCGGGAGTAATTTCCAAAGCATCTGCAATATTTGTTACAAAAAGTGTCTGAAAATCAGCAGGTGCTCCGCCCTTGCCAGCATTTCCGCCACCGCCGCCACCTGCCGCATAGATAACATAATATGAGGCATTTTTAACAGGTGTAAAATCACAATGACCAGAAGCCTGTACAGTTTGCGGTGCTGTGCCTATTTTTTTATACACTCTGTTATCAGTCCCGCGATAACACATGTAAAAACCATGTGTCGGGTTATATACAGGTTTTGTATGTTTCTTTGTAAATACTCTCATTGATACCCCTATAAAAATAGAAAGTATCAACATTGACATTAATGCTTCCGCTATCGTAAAAGCTAATTTTTTATTCATATTCATTACCATGTTATTACTACTGCTCCTCCCTGACCAGAACCTGCGAAGCAACGGTGAGCCGGCGTATTTGTACCGCTTCTTGATACTCCGTCACTCTGGCAAGTATACGAACCATTTGCCAATTTTGCAGCACCACCTGCGTTAGAACGCTCCGACTTGCCGGCACTTGTTAAACTTGCCATCCACAACTTGTATATATTACTTTTTGAAGAAAGTCTGTGAATAGTGTATGAACCGCTTCCGCCCTGACCAACCGTATCCGGTATCGGATGTGTCGTATCCGGTATCGGATAGACAAAACCTGAATCTTTCCCTTTAAAATAATGCCCGTATTGTTCAGCAGACGGATCACCATCTGGCGTATCATATGCAATTACACCCGGGGTTGCCGCATCATTAAGTGTAAACAAACGACCAAGAATAAATGTTTCATTGGCTTTTGTAACAGGCTTTTTCCCGCCTTTTGCAGTTAGCAGCATTCTGCTTGCCGCAGACGTACAATTTACATCTCCTGCCGCAGGATAACATAGTTTTGTATCATTACCCACTTGTCCCGAATTTATCGCACCTGCCGCATTAAAAGCGACACCTTCACCCGGTACAAGTTTTATACTTCCGTCCAGTTTTGATACATATATTGCCCTGTATTCTCCGGGATTACCCGCCTGAGCATAGAAGTTAACCCCTTTCCTCAACTGCTGATACGCAACAATATATCTGCCCCAGGTCAATTGGTGCCTTTTTAACTGACTGGTATTATCAACATCTATAATCCAGCTCGGAGTACAGGAACCCAATGCACAAGATGACGCGGGGATGCAATTCAATGCGGAGTCACAAGACGAATACGCAACTTCAAAACCTGAGACACCTGCCAATGAAGCAGTTGTATTAGTTTTCTTTTCGGGAAGATACCCGCCACCAACATTTCTGTATGAAGACGGACAATTGATACCCGAACCATAATTTGAAATAGTGCCGGCAGACGGATAACAACCATATCCGACATAACAGCCGCTCCCGCCGTCGTTGACAATACATCCGGCATTACCTAGCGCCAATTTAGGGGTGCCCTCACCATGGCTTTTTATTGACATTCCGTGAGTTACAGTTTGCCCAAACATAGCACGGGAACCGTTTGCTGGATTTCTGCCAGCCATTACACGATATGTAAAACAGTGAGAATTATAACTTCCCTCTGTTAAGCTTGCAAAATCAGGAGTCGACATGGAATCGCACTCAGGATGCCCAGGAACACCTGTATTATGAATTACATACATAAATCCTCCCGAAGTCAAATCGCCGGCATTTGATGTCAAAATTCCCCGCATCGGGACACCGTAACTTTTTAACCAATTTCTGGGATTATTTGAATCTGATGCACTATACAAAGGCATTTCATCATAATTAACAGTATTATTACTGTCTGTATTAATAATCAAACCGTTATGCTTGAAAAAATCATTAACGTAGTCAACACCTTTGTCTCCATACAAACCAAGCGAAGAATCATAATGACCTGCCGGCAACTCGTTAAACGCCGCAGTTACACCTGCTCCGGGACTTCCGCCGCCAACAGCATTAACCGTAAAAAACATCGCCCCACGCGCCGGAGTGAAAGTACATGATTTTGTTCCTGCCGCATGGAGAGTATTTGATATGATTTCCCCCGATTCATTACGGGTAACCTGCCTTAATCTGCCGCCGTCCCAATAGCATTCAAACGAACCGTGGTCGGGGTTTGCAGGGTTTTTAACAACCCTTCTTACCGCAATAGGTGTCATTGAAATTATTACAATAGATAAAATCAACATTACAATAAGCATTTCCGCAACAGAAAACGCTTTATTCTTTTTACTATAACTCATAAACTTTTTCAAAACCATCCTCGCTATATTGATACAATAATACATTATAATTATATCATGTTTTTATAAATTTGTACACCCCATGCGAATGAAATTATTACAATTTGAAATGCTTTTAGCACAATTTTGTTACTAATTTTTAATTAAACAAATGGTTAAATTTATTGTCAAGCGCCGTAAAATTTCATCCTTTTGTATTAATTCACAAGGCTTAACTATTAATATATTTCTACACAAAACTTTACAATTCTATTTTGCGCTGACAACACTTTTTATGAACTCAATCTGTTTGTTCAGCATATCTTTTAAATCATAGTTTTTAACAACCGTTTCTCTGGCATTCTCACGCAAAAGTTCATATTTAGCGGGGTTATCAAAAACCTTGTTAACCGCCTTGACTATGCCGTCTATATCATAAAAATCAACCAAAAGTCCGTTGAATTTGTCCTGCATAACCTCTGTGACAGGCGCAGTATCAGATGCTATTATACAGCATTCCGCCGCCATCGCTTCCAAAAACGACCACGACAGAACAAACGGATAAGTTAAATATATATGCGCTCCCGAAACCTGCAAAAGTTTCAGATATTCGTTATACGGTAATGGTCCGACAAAATGCAGTCTGGATTCATCAAATTCCAGCTCTCTCAACATCTTTTGCTTAAATGTATCATCTTTCAGGTGTCTGCCGTAGCAAACTCTGTCCTCTCCGCCGATTAAAACCTGCATATTCGGACGTTGTTTCATCAGAATTGAAACCGCTTTCATAAATTCAGGAAAACCTCTGTATTCTTCCATCCCGCGTGTCGCATAAGTCAAAACCTCATCATTTCGGGTCAGAACAATATCCGTTTCGGGAATTTTAAATTTTACATCCTTGTTAGGTCTGCAAAAATTCGTATCTATTCCCTCGTGAATAACCTTAATTTTATCCCAAAAAATTTCGGGAATTTGGGATTTTTGCCACTGTGTCGGAGTAATTCCCCAATCACAACTTATTAAATCCTGCAATATATGAGAATTTTTTGTTTTTAAAGAGGCTTTTTCATCAACATCCAGAACTTTTCCGCCAAAATCAACATCGGAATTTACGGGGTTGTAATACCATTCTATATCCGCAATATACGGAACATCAGGAAAAATCTCTTTCACAAAGAGCGATGCCCCCCACGAATGTCCGATTATAATATCAGGTTTTACCCCCTGCTGCTGAAGTGAAATTAAGGCTTCTGCCGCAGACTGACCGTGGATAATTGACTCCTCGTAAAACCGCAGGTATCTGTGACAATTGTTCGGGACTTTTCTTTTGAGTTTATAAACAACTTTTTTAATCTTTCCGAAAGTTCTTGTATTCGTATTGTTTGTGACAAAATATACGTTATTCTTCTTATCTTTTGCAAGTTCCGATGCAAGATACTTAAACTGTGCGGGAAAATTTCTGTGTAAAAATATTATGTTCATAAACCTATCTCACCTTAATACTTTCATCCATATATTTAATAAGCGGATAAATAAAGAATTCTATAATTCTTCTTTTACCGATTTTTATTTCATTAGTGGTCGTCATACCGTATTTAATTGTCTGCTCTTTACCCTCAACCAGTAATGTAGTATTTTTCGGTTCAATATAAACCTCATAGACAGGACCGAGTTTTTCATCCTCAATACTGTTCGGTGAAACAATGGTTACAATACCGTCCAAAATACCGTATTTTTGGAAATTATAAGTATCAACCTTAATTGAAACAGGCATACCCACTTCAACAAACCCTGCATCCTGATTCATAACCTGAGCCTTAATTACTTTTGTAGCATCTTTTGGAACGATAGACATTATTTTTTCCGCCGGAGTAACAACCCCGCCTATTGTATGTACAAAAATATTATTAACGTAACCGTCTATCGGAGATTTCAGAATTTGTTTCTGTTTTTCCAACTGAACTCTTTTGTTACGAATTTCGGCAAGGGATGCACTTTCAGCCCCTATGTTATGCGAAAGTTCTGCGACTTCTTTTGCCGATGTATCATATCTTGAGCTCGGGATTATATCTCTGACGGTTTCAAGTCTTGCCTTTTCTCTGCTTGCAATAGCAAGTTTTGCTCTGTCTGATGCCAGTTGCTGGGAAACTCTTGCTTCTTCTTCTCGCAAGTTATTTAATTCCAGTCCCGGTTCGTGTTCTGCCGGAGAGACTATTGCGACAATTTGCCCTTCTGTTACATATTCCCCCTCTTTTACGGCAATTGTCGAAACGACACCCTTATCAAGTGACTGCACAAGTTTTTCTTCCCCTGTCGGAATAATTTGCCCTCTTGCAGTGATAACAATATCTACTTTTCCGAAATACATCCACAAGCCCGCTATCACCATAAAAGTTATGATAACCCAGAACATTGTGTTGCCGAGCGGGTTTAGAGGCGCATCCTCAATTTCTGCCAGAATCGGTTTAAATTCGTGGCTGTCATCCGCCTTTGGAAATACTTTATTTAATATATCATGTAATATTTTCATTTATAACTCCTTTATGCAGACTGAGCTTCGTATAGTTTTCTGTAATATCCGTCATGTTTTAAAAGTTCATCGTGAGTGCCGACTTCAACAATACATCCGTTGTCAAAACATACAATTCTGTCACAATCTCTGATTGTTGAAAGTCTGTGTGCAATTATAATTGTTGTTCTTCCTTTTGAAATCATCGCCATATTATCTCTGATAATTTTTTCGGATTCATAATCAAGGGCTGACGTTGCTTCATCGAAGATTAAAATTCTCGGGTTGGAAATCAGCGCCCTTGCAATTGCAATTCTCTGCTTTTGACCACCCGATAACGAAGAACCACGTTCCCCGACTTCCGTATCATAACCTTTCGGGAATTTTGAAATAAATTCATGAGCGCCGGCAACTTGTGCTGCCTGAATTATACCCTCCATCGGAACATTCGGACGGGGTTGCGCTATGTTATCTTTTATAGTTCCGGAAAACAGATAATTTTCCTGCATAACGATACCGATATTTGTTCTCAGCCATATTGGGTCAATATTTCTTGTATCAATACCGTCAATGAATATTGTACCTTCTGTTGTATAATACAAACGCTGAATAAGTTTTGTTATGGTTGATTTTCCGCTTCCGGAACGACCGACAAAGCCGATTTTTTCGCCCGCTTTTATTTCAAGATTAACATTTTTCAGAACAAGCGGAGCATCCACATTGTATCTGAAAGACATATTTTCAATTTTTATATCACCGTTGACGTGACTTAGTGTAATTGCGTTTTCCGACTGTTTTTCCAACGGGCTGTTCAGGATATCGCCAATACGGTCAACCGCCAAAAGTGTCTGTTGAAATTCATTCCACAAACCGACAAGTCTTAACATAGGTGCCGCAAACTGCCCGGAAAACATCTGAAACGCAATTAATTGACCTATTGTAAGTTTGTTTTCAATAACAAGCATAACACCGACATAAAGAATTGCGATGGTCATACCTTTTTGTAAGAAGCCGCAGATAGAACCCGTAAAATTACCCATAATCGCAAGATTAAAACTGGATTTTAAATATTTTCCGAGTTTATCTTCCCATTTGCGGAACATTGAGCCCTCTATTGCAAGAGATTTAACCGTCTGAACCCCGGTTACAGCTTCAACAAGATATGAATTTGAATGCGCTCCCATCTGGAATTTTTCTTCCAGACGAGTTCTCAATTCCGGCGTAATCAAAACATATATTACGGCAATTATTGCCAAAAACCCGAGAGAAATAAATGTTAATTTCGGACTGTAAACAAACATTATCGCCAAAAAGACTACCGAGAAAAATGCATCAATCAAAACCGACACAGATTTATCCGTTATAAATTCTCTTATTCTGTCTAATTCACGTACTCTGGCAACAATGTTACCGACCTGTCTGTTTTCAAAATATACATAATATAGTTTGAACAGGTGTTTAAATAATTTTGCACCGAGTTTTGCATCAATTTTATTTGTCGTATGTATAAAAATATAGTTTCTTGAAAGGTTTAAAAGGAGTTCAAACACTGCAACAACAATAAAAGCAACCGCTAAAACATCAAGAGTTGCAAGCGTTCTGTTAACCAAAACTTTATCCAGAATTACCTGAGTAAATAACGGAGTTACAAGTCCGAACAACTGAACGACAAATGAACCCAGAAGAACTTGCGCAATTATCTTTTTATACTTAAATATTTCGTTAAAAAACCACTTAAACCCGAATTTCACGTCACTATCCGAATTTTTGTGACGCAGAATAATTATTTCATCTTTAATTTGCTCCTGCAATTCTTTATAATCGTGAGATTCCGGATGTTTTGCAAGCGGTGTTAATGTCAAAGCTCTGTTTTCATCTGATTTTAACGCCAAAAGTACACGGTACGAACCGTCAGTCATCTGCAAAATTGCAGGCATAGGATAGTTTGATGAAATATCCTTCAGTTTCAGTTTTTTCTTCTTAACCTTAAAACCCTTATTTTTTGCGATACGAATAATCTCCTCAGGCGAAATGTCTTCAGTTGATATTGCATATTCACGAACAACCGAACGCATAT
>CAMHMW010000027.1 GCA_946186335.1 uncultured Candidatus Melainabacteria bacterium | reverse complement strand
CGAAATATTCATAAAACACACCCCGACAAATAATTTTATAATAAGTTCTCAGGCTCTCACATCTTTTGATAAAAAACGCTTTGTTATGATAATTAAAGACATAACAACAGAGCGTGAAATTGAAACTCTGAAAGAGGATTTTGTGGCAACTTTAACTCATGATTTGAAGGTTCCGATAGTTGCCGCATCTAATATGATAGATTTATTTTTGGCTAATAAATTCGGAGAAATATCAGAAAAGCAAAAATATGCCCTAGATAGTATGAAAGCATCAAATAACAGTTTGTTAGAGTTGGTTCAAATTCTTTTGGAAACTTATAAATTAAAAGAACAGGGTATAAAACTTTTAAAAGAAGATATTGACCTTAATCCGTTTGTGGAAAAAGTTGTCGGGGAAATGATTCCTATTGCAAATAATGCAAAACTTGATATTAACTTTATTCCGAGTAAAGATAACCTGCATATAAATGCAGATGCAACACAATTAATCAGGGTTATAAAAAATCTTGTATCAAATGCCATAGACCACAGCAATACCCAAAAAGCAATTGATGTTGAGATAGGCAAAAATCCAAAATACATAACGATTTCGGTAATTGATTACGGACAGGGAATCAGTAAAGAAGAACAAAAAATGATATTTAACAAGTACTATTCCGCCGCAAAGAAACTCAGAAAAGTCGGAACAGGCTTGGGTTTGTATCTTTCTCAGCAAATTGTGGAAGCACATGGTGGCGAAATCACCGTCACAAGCGAAGAAAATGTTCGTACAGAATTTTGTGTAAAATTACCTATTCAATAAACTGTCTGTATATTTCCGCATCGGCGTTGCGAATTACGGTTTTGGGAATGAACAAAACGTCATTCTTTTTTGCGATTAGTTCAATCATGGGGGATGCCGAAACGATAACTATTTTCGTATCTTTGTAATATTTATCATAGGTTTTTATCTGTCTGACAAGCCATTCCCCTGCTTGATACGGCAAAAAATCGCTTTCCATTTGCAAATCAGTAAATATGGCACAATATGGGTTATCAATAGCACTTTCAATTTTTGCCAAACCCTCTTTTGCGCTAAATGCCTCATTAATTTCCAAATCGGGGATATTCAGATATTCGATATTTGTTCTGTGAAAACGTACCCACCCCGGGACATCGTCAACAAGTAATATTTTTTTCATACTGAACATTATACACAAAAGAAATGCCCGACATGATAATTTTATTTTTTCTGCGGGAAATTTATGATTTTTTTATGAAAAATAAAATCTTATTAACATTACTCTTTATACTTTTTACATTTATTTCTTGTTATGCAAAGAATCCAAAAGACGGGATGGCATTTTTTGACAGATATACAAATTATGCAAATACTTATGACGATGCTCTTTTGGGGATGTATTCCCCTGATGCGAAAATTATTCGGGAAGTTGTTAAACCATCGGGTGAAACCGAAGATATTATAGTCCCTCCGAAAAGATATTTTAAAGAATTGAAACTTGGACAAAAAACTGCTAAAATTAAACAGTACAAAAACAAATACAAAAATATTGTCGTAAGAGAAGTCCCGAACGGTCTGAAAATAAGTGCGGAACGTCAGCCGACAAATGAAACATACTGGTTAAAAATGTACCAGATAGTGCAGGACACCGATGACGGTTTAAAAATTACTGAAGAAATGATGCAGACAAAAGTTCAGGCGTTTTTACGACACAAAAATAAAGGTGAATAATGGAAAAATTCAGATTTTTAACGGCAGGTGAAAGCCACGGAAAATGTTTGACCGCAATAATTGAGGGACTCCCCTCAGGTCTTGAAATTGACATTGATTTTATAAACAGTGAATTATCAAGACGTCAGCAGGGTTACGGCAGAGGAGAGCGGATGAAAATTGAAAACGATACCGTTGAAATAACATCAGGGGTACGTTTTGGAAAAACTCTCGGTTCACCCGTTACTCTTGTTGTGAAAAACCGTGATTTTGAATCGTGGCAAAAAATTATGAGTGTTGCACCGGAAGATATCACAGATGACAGAGCCTTTTCAACTTATCGCCCCGGTCATGCTGATTACGCAGGGAGTGTAAAATATAACCAAACTGATTTAAGAAATGTTTTAGAGCGTTCAAGCGCAAGAAAAACAGCCGTTGAGGTTGCGGTTGGCGCAGTTGCAAAACTTTTGTTAAAAGAACTGGGAATTGCCGGAAGTTCTCAGGTCACACAAATCGGTTCAGCCTGCTGTCCGGCGGAATTTAAAGACGAAGTTGAAGTTATGAGAGGTAAAGGGGATACAGTTGGCGGAAAATTTGTCGTTACATACAAAAATCTTCCTGTCGGGCTTGGTTCTTATGTTCACTGGGACAGAGGGATTGACGGCAAACTGGCACAGGCGGTTATGAGTATTCCTGCGGTAAAAGTTGTTGAAATCGGTACAAATCCGCTCGGGTATCAGGGAAGTAATTATCACGATGAAATTTTTGCCAAAGACGGTGAAATTACACGCAAAACAAATAATGCAGGCGGAGTTGAAGGCGGAATGACAAACGGTCAGGATTTGGTTGTATCAGGAGTTATGAAACCCATTCCTACAATGAAAGCTCCATTAAAAACAGTCGATGCCAACACAAAAGAAGAAACGGAAGCCCATTTTGAGCGCTCGGATGTTTGTGCCGTTGAGGCTTGCTCTGTTGTTGCGGAAGCAAGAGTTGCGTGGGTTTTGGCGGATGAAATTCTGCTTAAATACGGCGGTGACAGTATAGAAGAATTAAAAAAGAATTTTAATAACTGATAAATGGCAATTTTTTAAATTTTTCCTTTTTCTTATATAATAGGGAAAAAGGAGTTTGATATGCCGATAGATTTTAATTCACATATAGCGTTTAATCTTCCCAAAATAACCCCTCAGACTCAGCGGGTAGTCCCGCAGTATCAACCGGTTACAGGAAGCGGAGACACTTTTACCAAAAGTGTTGAAGTAAAAAATGACACCGTAAACTCTGATTATGACGGGATGAAAATTGGGCAAAAATCTTTCGGTACAATAAAAAAGACGGGAAAAGAGGCAACCCTTTACACAATTACAAACAAAAACGGAGCAAGTGTTGATATCTCAACCTTTGGGGCAACAATAACTTCAATAAAAGTTCCGGATAAAAATGGTGAGTTAAAGGATGTCACTCAGGGTTATACTGATGTAAGTCCTTATGAACAGGCACCTGTCGGACATGCCGGAGGGACAATAGGTCCCTGTGCAAATAAAATCAGCGAGGGCAAATTTAAAATCGGAAAAACGGAATATACTCTTGAATGTAACAAAGACGGCGGAAAAACCCATTCTCACGGCGGTACAAACGGATTTGACGTTCAAAACTGGACACCTCATATATTAAAAGACGGAATAGAGTTTACCTATGACAAAAAGGATATGGAAAGCGGTTATCCGGGGAATGTAAAAGCAAGTGTTACTTATAAATTTGACAATGACAATAATTTGCACATAATATACAGGGCAAAATCAGACAAAGATACCCTTATTAATATGACAAATCACACGTATTTTAATCTTGATGGGGCGGAAAATACGGAGGAAAACTCCGTTTTAAATCATGTTGTAACGCTTCCAAATTCATCAAATTATACGGTGAATAGTGAAATAGCAGTTCCGACAGGTGAAATTTCGGCGGTTGAAAACTCCCCGTTTGATTTTAAAACTGCAAAGAAAATATCTGAGGTTATAAATACGAATAACGAACAATTAAAAATTGGCTCCGGATTTGACCAAAATTACTGTATAGATAACTATGATGGCAAATCGCTTATAGAAGTTGCAAATGTTAAATCGGAAAAAACAGGAATAAATTTAAAGGTTTCAACAAATCTTCCGGGCTTTCAGTTCTATACCGCAAATCATCTGGGTAAATCCGCACAGCCGATGGGTAAAGACGGAAAAAGATATGAAAAACGCTCAGCATTTTGTATAGAACCTCAGTTTTACCCGAATGCGATAAATACCGATAACTTTAAAGAAAAACCCATCTTGAAAAAAGGGGAAGAATACAACAGAGAAATCGTCTATTCATTTAACGCCGAATAAGAAAGATTTATTTGCCCTTTCTCATATTTGCGATTTCTGTATTAAGTGATTTTATCTGAACTTCAAGTTGGGTTCTTTCATCAATTACCGTATTAAATGCTTTTTCCAGTGTCTTGATTTTGGCTTCAAGAACTTCCACTCTTGAAGCGTTTGTTTCTCCTGCAACAGAAGATTTTTCAAGTTCTCTTTTGTATGCTTTAAGTTTTTCCTGTTGTGCAGAAAGAAACATATAAACGGTTCCGGCACCTACAAAAATTCCCGATAAAACCATAAGGACCGTATATGTGGAAACTCTTACTGCTCTTGTGAATATTTGTCCGCTAAGACTCGAAAAATTTATTCCCGCATAATTTTGGAAATTTATTACCGTTAAATACACAATTGCAAGTAATACCAATATACTCACTGCCATAAAAACTTTTCTCATTTACACTCTCCTGTTTCTGAAGTAATTTAAAACCTTTGAAAGTTTTTCATCGGGTTCGATTTCTAATTCAATTATCTCTGATGAAAACGGTTTTGCAAATTGTAAATAAAAAGACTGTAAAACCTGTTCTTCCGTCTTAACTTTTCCCATCCCCGCCCCGTATAAGGTGTCGTTATAAACGGGGTGTTTTTTATAACTTGTGTGAACTCTAATCTGATGAGTTCTTCCCGTAACAAGAGTCAGTTCAACATAAGTTGCTTCCCCGAAACGCTCTAAAACTTTCAAAATTGTTTTGCTCGGTTTGCCGTCATCTGTTACCGCCATTTTATGGGGTTGAGTTTTATGCCGTCCTATCGGAATTTCTATAACATCTTCATCTTTCGGATAATCTCCTTTTAAAACGGCATGATATTTTTTTACAAGTTTGTGGTCTTTAATAATTTGCGCAAGATATTCATGGGTTTTGTTATTTTTTGCTATCATCAAAAGTCCCGAGGTATTTCTGTCCAGTCTGTGGACAATTCCCCGTCTAAATTCTCCGTTTATATCGGAAAGATTTTCCCCGTATTTATATAAAAGCGCATTCACCAGTGTCCCTGATGTTTCCAGCGGGGTCGGATGGGTGAGCATTCCTGACGGTTTATTTACAACCGCCATATTTTCATCTTCCCAAATAATATCAAGCGGTATATTTTCGGGTTCAATTTTTAAAACTTTATCTTCGCAAAGATTTTCAAATTCTATCCTGTCACCGAATTTTAAATTGTAGGATGATTTTTTTTTCTCTCCGTTTACAAGAACTTTTCCAGATTTTATCCCGTTTTGAATTTTTGAACGGGAAATATCTCCGTACAGTTGCGCTAAATACAAATCAAGTCTGATGTTATCGGTGTTTTCATCAATTATTAAAAGCATAAATTATTTTCCTTTAAAGCAAAGCAAAATAACAACCAATGCTACGACACCTATGGTTATAAATATGTCGGCAACATTAAATATCGGAAAATTTATATGGTTTAACTGAATATAATCTCTGACATAGCCGAGAACAATGCGTTCGTGGCAGTTGCTCATAATTCCTGCCGATAACAATGCTATAAATGATAATGAGATATAATGAATTGATCTTATATGGTAGTGCGCAAACCCAAATAGCATTGTTGTTGCAACAACAGATACTATAATTAAAAACTCTCTTGCGTTTTGGAACAGGCTGAATGCAGCACCCGAATTTTTTAAATAATGAAGATTAAACAGGAAATTTGAATATTCATGCCCTGATGTGAGGTTATCAACAATGAGTCGGGATGAAAACAGTGCCAAAAATAACCAGAATATGAAACTTGCTATTAAAAATATGTATTTACCTGCTGATGAATTCATTTTAATCCTCTAATTTAATAAAATTATTTTTTGGAACGACATTAACCCGTTTCATTACACAGGCAATACCTGACATATAAACCCGAACATTATCGGGAGCAAGCTTTTTTACTTTTGAAATAGCCATAGAAGCAACAGCATATTCATTCAGGTTATCCGTATTTGCTTTTATGTATCTTTCAAGAGTCTGAGAAGTGCTTAACGCTCTTAGGGGACTTTTCGGGGTTTTTGCAGGATATGTAACAGGGTCATGGTCGATTGAGCCGACAATCATAGTTTCTTTATCCGCATCAACTTTTAATAATACCGAATATGTTTCTCCCGATGATACCTGATTTGGGGCTTGAAGTTCAATGTTCATAAATCTTGCATCGCCGTATAAAAGGGAAGATTCATCACTCAATGACACTTCTCCCGAAATATACCATTTGCCGTTTATTTTTGTCAGGTAATATATTCCGCTGGAAACAGAGTGAATTTCTCCCGATATCGGAACATGTTCAATCATTTCATCAACGATAGTTCCGGATGCTGTTTCTATAACGTTTACGCTTGCATTATCCCCGTCAATTTCTACCGACTGAATTTTGGTTGTGTAAGATATGTCCTTGCTTGATTCCCACGTAGTTTCAATACTTTTGAAATATGTTTTTTTATCAAAGCCGTCATTATTTTTGTAGTTATCGGCATAAAGAACTTCAAGCATTTTTATATCATGTGCATTTGCAAATTTTTCATGGACTTTGAAAAGATCTTTAATTTGTTTGATATTCTGTTTGTTTTCCCGTCTTTGTTCTGCTCTGTACGAACGGTCAGATACCAAAGATGCATCAGAAATGTTCACCGTAACAGGTGTTATTAACAAAGCCATAACCAAAGTAAATATAATTTTTCTCATAACAATAGTATAATGTAAAAATTTCAAAAGTTTAATAGTATAAATAATGGATTTTGAATATTATTTTGCGATATAGAAAACCAGATTAATAAGGAAATCGGCAATAAGCATATAAACGGTTGAAATAATAGCAGCCTGAGTGGTAGATATACCGACTTCTTTTGCCCCGCCTTTGGTTTGATACCCTTTTGTTGAGCAAACAAGAGCAATTAAAGCGCCAAAAATGGAGGCTTTTAAAAGACTGACATAAATATCTTTTGTGGACATCCATGCCCAGGCAGAAGCCATATATCTTGCGGGGTGAAGATTAATTGTTCCCATAGAAACGAACATTCCGCCGGCTATTCCGACAAATTCCGCAATTAGAACAACCATAGGAACGGTAATTGCGGCAGATAGTATTCTCGGTGCGAAATAATACCCGACAGGGTTTACCTGAAGGGTTTTTATGGCATCAACCTGAGAGGTTACCTGCATGTTTGCAATTTCGGCAGATATTGCAGTTCCCGCTCTTGCCCCGATAGCAAGGGCAACAAACCCCGGCGCAATTTCTCTTATCATGACGATTGCAATTGTTCCGCCGATATATGCTTCAGCTCCCGACATTAAAAATTGCTTTGAAACCTGTATTGCAATAACAGCAGAAGATATGAATGCAATAATAAGCGAAATCGGTAAAGAGTCAAAACTTATTGAGGCAGCCTGTGTTATAACGCTTCTGAATTTTACGTTTCCGCCAAAGATATATTTAAGACATTCAATAAAATTTATAATACACTCGCCTAAAAATTTTATCAAAGTTGCGCTCCTTTTTTGGAAATTATATCATGAAAACAAAACCGGATGAATTTGATTAAATGTGAAAATTTATGTTAAAATTACACTATGCAAAAACTGGTAAAAAACTGTATATCAGGCTTGAAAGGAGAAATAACCGTTCCTGCGGATAAATCAATTTCTCACAGGGCAATAATTTTGTCATCTCTTGCAAAAGGAAAATCTGTTATAAAAAACTTTTCTGACGGACAAGACCCTCATTCAACTTTAAAAATATTTAAAGCGCTTGGAATTGATATTGAGGAAAACGGGAGTGAGGTTACCGTAAAATCAGACAGTGAACTATATAAAAGTGAAACCCCTCTTGATTGCGGCAACTCCGGAACAACAATGCGTCTTTTGTCAGGTGTTCTTGCGGGGCAAAATTTTAATTCAATTCTAACAGGGGACGAGAGCCTTTCAAAACGCCCCATGAAACGTATTATAGAACCGTTAACTCTTATGGGTGCAAAAATAGAGTCAACTGACGGTAAAGCCCCACTACTTATACATTCTGCCAAATTAAACCCCATAAGTTATAAATCAAAACTTGCATCGGCACAGGTAAAATCCTGTATTTTACTTGCAGGATTGGGAATTGACGGTGTAACCTCCGTAACAGAACCCTGTCTTTCAAGAAACCATACTGAATTGATGTTAAAATCAATGGGGGCAAATATTAAGACTGACGGTACAACCGTGTACATTGAAAAATCCGAACTTTCTCCCGTAAATATTGAAATATGTGCGGATATATCATCTGCTGCCTATTTTATTGTGGCTGCACTTATTATTCCAAATTCAAAAATAATATTAAAAAATGTCGGGCTTAACCTCACAAGAACAGGAATTATTGATGTTATAAAACAAATGGGCGGAAATATAGAAATTCTTGATGAACGTGAAATATGCGGGGAAACCGTCGGAGATATTTTGGTTGGATATAGTGAAAATCTTAAAGGATGTGAAATTTCAGGTGAAATTATCCCGAGATTAATAGATGAAATTCCTGTTATTTCTGTTCTTGCAACACAGACACAGGGGCAGACCGTCATAAAAGATGCTCAGGATTTACGAAATAAAGAATCAGACAGAATTTCCGCTATGGTGACGGAATTAAAAAAACTTGGTGCAGATATCGAAGAAACACCTAACGGTATGATTATTAACGGCAAAACAAAATTGTCGGGCGGGGTTGAGGTTGAAACATACCACGACCACAGGCTTGCGATGAGTCTTTATGTTGCCGGCATGGTTTGTGAGAGAGAAATTTTAATAAACGAATTTGAATGGGTGAATATATCCTTTCCCACTTTTGAAAAACTCGTTGAGTCCGTTATTTCGTAACAGACAGAACGACTATTTTAAATCTTCGGTTTTAAAAATATTATACCCTTCATAATGGTAACTTGCATCTATACCTTTCATATAGACTTCTCTGTTGTTAACATCAGAAGTAAGGGCATCTTTAAGTAAAACTTTTATTTCGATGTCTTTTACGGGACTTCTTTCCATTGCAAGCAAATAATCTTCTTTATCTACTTTACTCCAGTCAACAACCATCCCGAGTTCTTTTTTTAAGATTAAATCAAGCCAGATACGTGTGCTTCTGCCGTTACCTTCTCTGAAAGGATGGGCAATATTCATTTCAATATATTTTGCAATAATTTCGTCAAAATTGGATTGGGGCATAGAATCAATATGTTCTAATGCAGCGTTCAAGTACATTACTGGGGCAAAACGAAAGCTCCCTTTTGAGATATTTTCTTTGCGGATTTCTCCTGCAAAATTATAAATATCATCAAACAGATATTTGTGAATTTTAGATAGTGAGTCAAATTTACCTGCTTCCAATTTATCAAGCCAACCCGTTTCAAAAAGTTCGATTGCCTTTTTCTTGCTAATCCGTTCTTCTTCTCTTGCCAAATCTGCCGAATTTGTTAACCCAAGCTTGTTTTCTAAAACCATAAATACCTCACACACCAATTATAGCATATAAATCCTAGCCCGCAACGAATTTGGCAAGTAATTCGGGGAATTTGTTAATCAATGAATCCGCAAATTTTTCGGTATCAATTTGGGTGATAACGACCGATAACAAATCCTGCGGTAATTGTTTAATCATTTTTTCAAGATATTCCGGTTTTATAACACTCATACCCTTAACGGTCTCATCTTTGTCACGCTCTCTGTTTATGATGTGGGTATAAGCATCCGTATCAAATTTTTCGTACAATTTGTTTTCCTGATTAGTCAGGATGAAGGTCAACTGACGTTTTTGGGTTGGCTGAAGGTTCATCAGCGCATTTTTGTAGTCCAAATCTCCAAATTGACCTATTTGTTTGACTAATTCATGTGAACTTCCCTGTGCTTCTTCTCCCGTGATACTCTCAACAACTTGCTGTAAATACATTTCAGGAATGTACTGTAGTGCTTCCAACAGTTTGTCTTTATCCATATCAACACCCGTCAAGAGTTTGTCCAACTCTTTTTCGGGCATATATTCAATAATTTGTTGCTCCGAAAACATCTGAAATACTGCTTTGAGCATTTCTTCTTTCGGAATATCTTTTAACATATCCAGTAAACTTGCCTGAGTAAAGAAATTCAAACCTTCGAGCAAATCTTTTGTTTCCAGCATCGGAACAAGTTTATCCAACTGAGATTCTGTCATTGCGCCCAAAATTGCAAGTTTATTTTCGGGGTCTGCCAGTTGAAATAACTCTATCAACTGGTTTACGTCCGTAAACATGTCCGCAGCCATTTTAATGGCCGCCTGATTGCCTGCCGCCGCTTCCGAATCAAGAATCTCCTCAATAGTTTTATCCTGATACTGTTCTGCCCGTGTAGGCGGAATGTTCAAGCGAATCAAAAGATAATCTAAATCGGTATTAATTTTAATGGACATTAATAAACCTCAAAATTCTCTCTTATACATATATTAACGTATTTATATATATCAAATTTCAGGAGTGATTAAATCTGTTACAAAAAGTAATATTTGTTTCAAATTTTATCGTAAACTTTTGTAAAATTTATGCGATATTTGTAAAATAACTTAATAAAAAATACTTTATATATGTAAGGGAAAAAATATAAGGAATTGGAACAATGAGTTTCGATGTCAACATTGGAAGATCTCAACCGGTTATTAAAGCGACAGCCAACATGAATAATGACGGCGGAAGCGGCGGTAATACGGGTTATATGATGTCAGGACGCAGAAAAGATGACAAAAAAAATAAAAGCCTTTTCTCCTCTGATATGAGCGGAGATTCTTTTGAAATGGCTTCAAAACTTCCCGTTGACGATATTGAATATCCGAACGAGGGTTCCTGGTTAGACCGAATTATTAACAAAATTAAAAAATAAGTGCGGTGTTATAAAAGCCGGATAAGTATATAGGCTTATATTTCTGTTATCTAATAATTTATGTATTTCAGATAATCATACGCAGGGATTGAATCGCCGTTTATATCATAATATGCGTAATTTACGTCATTACTTTTATATGTTATTTCTTCCAAGAATAAAAATTTTCCGTTGGGGTCTTTAAATACTTTATCGTGTATTTTTGCATCCCCAAATTCTCTGATTTTATGGTATATATTGAAGAATACTTTTCCTTCAGAGTTTTGGCATTCCGTTTTTTTCAAATTCCCGTTTTTATAAGTATGGACGTATGCTTTTATTAATTTTCCGTTTAAATCTTTTATAGTAAATCGTTTTGGATTGAAAAATCTGTCATAATGTGTTTCTTCGATAGTATTTTCATATATCTCTTTTTCGTATGTAATTCTGCCGTTTTGGTATCTGTAATAACCCTCCAAAATGCTGTCTTTATCCGTTCCTGTATAATGAGAAAATATAAGATTTTGATTCTTGTCATATTTAAAAGTTTCTCTTTCAAGAACTTTCCCTTTTGCGTTGCGGACTTCGGATTTCAGCACTTTCCCGAAATCACTGTATGTATTATGATGTGTAGCCTGAAGTTTTTTATCAGCATCATAGAGTCTGGAAATTAAAACATATTTTCCTTTATAATATGTCGTTTCCTGATAATAAGGGAGTGCTTTTGTTTTTGCATCATATATAAATTCATTCAGCATTGTTTCATTGTCTTTAGCATAAGTAATTTTTCTTTCAAACAGGATATTTCCGACGGCATCGGTTTCTTTAATCCATGTAGGTCGTGCCTTATCATTAAATGCCGTTCTTACAATAGAAATTATTTTGCCGTCTTTGTCTTTTTCAACAAGTTTGGTGGTATTTTTCATTTCGATAGTTGTTACGGTTGTTGAACCCGTAGTTTTATCCCTTTCAAGCTTTTTGAGGAAGTCCATATCAAGGTCGTAGGGGTCATTATTAGGATTCTTGCTCGGATATACCCAAAAATGTTGTCCGTCTGTTTCCGCATTTGTAATTTTATAACGTTTTTCTATAAATTTGTTTCCCAAATCAATGAATATTGAGCGCAGTAATTTGGGTTTTATAACTGAAGCAATTTTTTGATGTTTTGAATTGTAACCGATTTCGATTTTCCCGCCGTTAATTGTTTCATAATAAGATATTGTGTCAGAGTCAACGTATCCGCAATCTTTTACAAATACATCTTCTCCGTCTTGTTTAACATTCAGTAATTTTCCGTCTGCGTTATAACTGTATGTCTTTTGTCTGGTTATCCCGTTAATATTTAGGGAGGCGCTTTTTAAAAGACCGTTTTTATATTCGGTCAAAATACTTTTGCCGTTTTTAAGCGGAGTTATAAAATAACCCGAAACAAGTCCGTCTGCATCTTTCAAATACTTTCCGTCAAAACGGGTAAGTGCATTTAAGCCGCTTCCAAAAAATGTTTTGTCATTATATCCTACGTTTGGTATCATTTATTCTCCTTGTGCTTTTTAATAAAACCCGTAAATATTTTTTTTGCCATTAAATTTTATCTATCGGGTTGTATAAAACTTTCGGAAGGGGTTTGTGAACTGTCTGTGAGTTGTCAAGCAGTTTAAACCACATAAGTTTGACCGCTTCGGGGGCAAAAAAGATGTTTGTTTTTGCACGTGAAATATCGGCAAAATTATGACATTGCAAAACAAACGAGAGTGTTTTATATTCGCATCTGTCAAGGTTATTCATCAAATCGTTTTTTTCTGCAGAATTATAAATGTGCTCTGTATCAACGGCATCCAGAATATCCTTTATCCCTATTGAATGAACATTATCACGTTTTCCCCAAACTTTATCCGATGTGAAAAGATTTTTCATTGTTTCAAGTGAAACTCCGGTATGGCAATAGTCTGTCAGAATATAATGTTTGCCTGATTTTTCTATATCTTCTTTTGACAAGCCGACAGTTTCCAGATATTTGATAAGATATTTAAGTTCTTTATCTGCAGATTCTTTCGGGTAAAATATGTCATTAAATCGGGATGCCTTGCTAATCGGAATATTTATAACATTTTCTTCTCCGATTTTATAACCGAGAACTTTTCCGACAGAAGAAAGAGAGCGTCCTATTGTTATGATAACATAATTACCTTTCCCGTACGCATGGTTAAACAGGGCTTCCATGCCGGAAGATGCCAGTTCATGTGAAGTCTCTGCCGAATTGAAATAGTAATTCCAACTTTTGGACTGCTTCATGCTTTCATATCTTGCCCGTAAAAATTCCAAATCTTTTTCCGAAAGTTTTTTGTAGGCATCGGTTGTAAAATTGAAAAAACTTAATATTTTGGCTAATTTTAACTCATTAAGTATGGTATTTAAGATACTTTTTTGACGACAACAGGCGTTTTCAACAGAGAAAAACGGGTTAAAAGTAAGTATTCCCTGCCTGTTAGGAACAAATCCGCAAAAAGAAACGGGCTTTTCGGTTTTGTTTATCTGATATTGACTGTTGTAACTATATGAATTAATACTACCGATTTGCATGTTTATAACAAAGCCTGTGAAAAATATTTTTGCTAAAACAGGCTCTGTTGTTCGGAAGATTGTTTAATTTTATATCCCAAATGTCTGTACCCTTCGGGGGAAACTTTTCTTCCTCTCGGGGTTCTTTGCAGAAGTCCCGCCTGCAACAAAAACGGTTCGCAGACATCTTCAAGTGTTCTGACATCTTCTCCCAAAGCCGCCGCAATAGTTTCTATTCCGACAGGTCCGCCGTCATATTTTTCGATAATAAGTTTTAAAAGATTTCTGTCTGTTGTGTCCAAACCGAAATTATCGATTTGCAAAACATCAAGAGAATCATTTGCAATTTTTTCGTTAATTTTTCCGTTATGTTTAACGATTGCATAATCGCTCACTCTTTTTACAAGGCGGTTTGCAATACGGGGAGTTCCTCTTGAACGGCGGGCAATTGCATAAGCACCTTTTTCGTCAATATCAATATTTAAAATTCCCGCAGTTCTTGTGATAACTTTGGCAAGTTCATCTTCGGTATAAAATTCAAGGCGGTGAATAATTCCAAATCTGTCCCTTAACGGGCCTGAAAGTTCTCCTGCTTTTGTGGTTGCACCTATCAGGGTAAATTTTGGCAAAGGTACACGCAGAGTTTTTACAGTCTGACTTTTGCCCGTTGTCATATCAAGATAAAAATCTTCCATTGCGGGATATAAAATTTCTTCTGTCACTCTGTTAAGTCTGTGAATTTCATCAATGAAAAGAATTTCACCTTCTTTCATTGACATCAAAATTCCTATAATATCACGGGGTCTTTCAAGTGCGGGGGCGGAGGTAATTTTAATATCAACTCCCATTTCTTCTGCTATAACCCCTGCAAGTGTGGTTTTACCAAGCCCCGGAGGACCGTAAAACAAAAGGTGGTCAAGCGGTAATTCTCTTTGTTTTGCCGCCTGAATGGTAATTTTCAGAGTGTCTTTTATCCCCGATTGCCCTATGTATGTGTCAAAAGATTTCGGGCGAATGCAGTTTTCAAAATTTCTGTCATTTTCAAATGCCTCCGGAGTAATGACAGAATTTTTCTTTTCCTTTTGGGACGGTTTAAAGTCTTTATCATCAGAAATAATACTCATGGCAATATTTTAGCATAAATTTACGATTTTGAGAAATTACCTTCTCACTTTTGGAGAGGAGATTATCTTGTAACAATTTTCCATTATCCATTTTTAATTTTCAATTTGCAACAATATCCTCTGTTTGTATTAGTTGAAAATACAAAGGGTATGATATAATATTTTTACTATGGAATGTCCAAAATGCGGAATGGAAATTAGCGATAATGCAATGGTGTGCCCGAATTGTAAGAAGGTACTCAAAATCATTTGCCCTGTTTGCAGAACGGTAAATGAAAAAAATATCTGCAAAAAATGCGGCGAAGTCCTTGTTACAAAGTGTCATAAATGCGGTAAAACAAACCTGCTAAAAAACAGAAAATGTATAAAATGCGGTTATGACAACGAAATAAGCGTTATTCAAAATGAATCCAATTTCGAAAGTTTTGCGGTTGTCAGAATTGATTTTCCGAACAGCGACATTGTAAAAGCAAATCTCGGTTCAAATAAACTGTATGACAAATTTAAGAAGAAATTTGACAAACTCATTGCCGGATACTGTAATTCTATCGGGGTAAGACGTCAAATCGTTGACAATGAAATTTATATCATAAGATTTAACAAGGAATATACACTGACGGCATCCGCCAATTCCGCTATTCAGGCAACAATCGAAATGCTCAATATTGTCACAAGAATTAACGTAAAACTTCTTAAAAAGAAAAATATCGGCCTGAAATGTAACTTTTCAATTATGAAAAGAAATGCGGACAAAAACCCTTATGATATTGATACCAAGTTTCAGGCTAATATGGTTTATCAGTCCTCTCCGAAAGAAATGAGGGCACTCGATTCTTTTCAGGTCATAACTGATGAAAGTTTTTATGATGTTTATCAGGGACATTACAAAATGGAATCTTTGAACTCCGTACTTGTTGAAGGGGTTATGAAAAGATTTTATGAAATGGACTTAAAAGAATTTGTTAATATCGGCGATATGCTAAAAGAAGAAGCCCTTAAAGAACAGGGGGATGATATTGAAATTCCTAACTTTGTTCAGACAGGTTTAATCGCTCAGGAAGAAATTACGCAAGATACTTTAAGAGAGCAAAACGAACTGACTGATGATCAGATTTATGATATAGAAATGATTAAATTTGAAGAAATAAACTGTGAGTTTGTCAGAACAGAAAATATAAATGTTCTGGATTGTGTTGTAAAAACCTTGCAGGAAGTACCCAAAGGTGTTCTTGCCATAAGGGCAAAAGATATTTATCAGCCTTATACTCTTAAATTATTGTCTGCGGTGGATGAACTCGGAATTTATGATAACGTACTTCCGATAACCTGTCACGATGATATGAAATACTCCCCTTATTCCTTCTTCCGTGATATGGTTTCTTCAATTTTTGAATATACGGTTTCGCAAAAATTATTTAATAAAAACAATTTCTCGGCATTTTCAAGAATTGATACTTCAAATCTTGTAAGAGATTTGGTAACGCTGAGCGAACGTCCGATGCAGGATATGGAAGATACAAGAGAACAATATTGTAACGTGTTTGTATCGCTGTTGCAGGCAATTCCGAATACCCTGATTTATATTGAAAATTTTGAAAAAATTGATTCAAGTTCATTGTTTGTATTAGAACAGTTATTTGACCATATTGACGAATTAAACGTAAGTTATCTGGTTTCTTATGACAGAGATTATTCACTTCATAAGGATATGCACTTCCTGTTGTCCAGACCCTATTATACGGAAATTGCACTTAAATCAACACCATTTGAAACTATTGTCGGTTTAAATGTTGATTTCTACAAAAACATAATGAACGATTTTTACTTCCAGAGAATTGCAAAATATGCATACGGAAGTACCCTGTTTTTAGATTTTGCACTGCAATATCTTGTTGAATCGGATGTTTATGAATACACCGACGATTCAATTATGCTTGTAAATCCGAAAACCATCGTGATTCCGTCAGGTTTGGACAAACTTATAAAACGCCGTCTTGATTTGTTAAAAGATGATGAGGCAACCATAAAATTCCTCACAACACTTGTTCTTTTGGGAACGAGAGTCGATGAAATGACAATTGATTCACTCGGCATTGAAAACTGGCAGGAAATTGCAGAAAAACTCGCTAATATGGGTT
>CAMHMW010000026.1 GCA_946186335.1 uncultured Candidatus Melainabacteria bacterium | reverse complement strand
TAACCTGTGATATAAGTTCTTCTATGAAATCATTGTATTTTTTATCAAGCGGCTTTTCTTCCATTCTGTTATTATAAAAAATTTGATAAGAATATTTGTCATATATATAGTGTAATTTCAAACAAAAAGCCCAAAAGATTAAATCTTTCGGACTTTTTATTCGACTGTCAATCAAAATTTATTAAGCGGCAACACAAACTTTCATTGTTTTTTCAATGATTTCGTTGAAACTGTCTGCTTTTAATGAAGCACCGCCGATTAAAGCACCGTCAATATCAGACATTGACATTTGTTCTTCGATTGTAGAAGGTTTAACGGAACCGCCGTAAAGAATTCTGATAGAATCAGCAGCAGCCTGTCCTGAAACTTCTGCAACAACTCCTCTAATCATTTTAATAACTCTGTTTGCTTCAACAGCATCACAAGATTTTCCTGTTCCAATTGCCCAGATAGGTTCATAAGCAATAACTGATTTTGCAACATCTTCTGATGAAATTCCGTCTAATGCTGCTCTGATTTGAGATGCTATCCATGAATCGGTTACACCTGCTTCTCTTTGTTCTAATGATTCACCGCAGCAGATAATAGGTGTCAAACCGCCTGCTATAATTGCTTTTGCTTTTTTGTTAATCATTTCATCAGTTTCTGAGAAGTATTGTCTTCTTTCCGAGTGACCGATAATAATGAATTTGCAGCCTGCATCTTTTAACATTTCAACTGAAATTTCACCGGTATAAGCACCTGATGATTCCCAGTGGCAATTTTGTCCTGCTACATAAAGTTTGCTGCCTTCACATCCGCAATTACAAGGAATTTCGGCAACCTGATTTATAGAAGTGAAAACAGGAGCAATTACAACAACAGGCAATTCTTTCGCACTGTAATTGCTTACAAATGATTTAATTCCTTCATACAGTGCTTTTGCATCGCTCTGACAAAGATTCATTTTCCAGTTTCCTGCAATAATTGGTTTTCTTGACATAATATTTCTCCTTTATTTATACATACGAACAAAATCATCTTATATTAAACAAATACTCACATCAAGTGGGAGGGAGGTAAATATAATGGAAAATTGAAAATGGTTACAAGATAGTAGGGTGGGCAAAGCGAATGCGTGCCCATCACATAAATTGTAAGTTGGGCTTTCAGCCCAACACGTAACTTTACTTATTAAACAAATATTCTGCTTTTGATTTTAGATCGTCTATAATTTCTTTATAATTTATGTCGGCTTTTGTCGGTACGGAGGTTTCTGCGACTGATAAAAATGCCTCTGCATTTTTGGGTTTGTTACCGTCAAGAAAATATTTGGAATTTGCACTGTCTTTTCTTGCAGGAACAATAAGTCCGCTCATTGCGAATTTTTCTGAGCAATATTTGGACGATAAATATTTAACAAGTTTTATTGCCTGCGGTTTATGTTTTGAACTTTTTGAAACAGCCCAGCCTGATGCGTCCATCGGAACAACACTGCCCGCTTTTCCTTTCGGAAATTCAACCACATCCCAGTCAAATTTTGCTTCCTCACGATATTTCGGAACAAGCCACCTGCCAGATAAGTGCATCCCCAGCCGTCCCTGCAAAAACATTTGTGCCATTGTTGCGCTTGCCGATTCGTCCCTTGTGGGTGCTACATGGTATTTATTACGTAAATCGGCATAAAAATTCAACCCCTCATTATCTTTGATTTTTTCATACTCAGGAAGTTCGTAATAACCGTTACTTGTCAGATATGGCATATACATAAGCGGTTCTTCTTCAAATGAAATTCCGAAAATTTCAGGACGATGAGTAAGTTTTTGAGCAATAGTCAGAAAGTCTTTCATTGTCCAGTTTTTGTCGGGATATGGAATTTTGTAACGGTTAAATATGTCTTTATTATAGTAAATAATGACATTTGATATGTCACGCGGAACCGCATAAATTTTACCCTTATAACTCAATGTTTGCAAGGATTTCGGGTAAAAGTTTCCGTATTCAAATTCCTCCGCATATTCCGTTAAATCTTCCAAAACACCCGCATTTGCGTAAATCGGCATATACTGATTATTTATAAAAACGACATCAGGTGCGGTATTTGAGGCATACAAAAGATGTAATTTCTGGAAATAATTTTGCGGAATGTGCATAAAATCAACTTTTATATCGGGATTTTCCTTTTCAAATTCCGCTAAAAGCGGTTTTAAAATTTTTATTTCGGATTCAGAACCCCAGGATGCAAACTGAACCGTAACCTTACCGTTATTTGTATCTTTACCGTACAAATTAAATAAGCAAAACGCTCCCACTATTAAACAGATTATTATAACTATTTTTTTTAACATACCATTTATAAATTAATAGAGGTATGACTGACCATACCTCTATTCCTGTATCTTTAACCTTTTACTAGATTTCAATTAATGTACCCATTTTGTTTTCGGTAACATCAACCAAACATTTATAGTTGCCTGCTCTTACGATGTAAACGTGTTCATCTTCCGCTCTGACCTGTAATTGCTTATCAACTACTTTGTCAAATTTTTTCAGAATGGTTACGTTGTCACCTATTCTTCCGACAAGTGCGGAAACACCGTCAACATTAACAAGGTAAATACCTCTGTTTGCATCAATGTTGTAACCTGATTTAACAATCAAACCACCGTGAAGCGGAGGTAATGATGTTTTTTCTGCTCTTGAAATCGGGTTAGAAACCCCTGAGCGAGCCGTTACATTTGCTGCCGGTCTGATTTTTGATAAAGTTTCGGTAACTGTCGGTTTTTTGGTTTCTTCAGCATCTAAAATTGAGAGATACTCATCAAGAGAAGATAACAGATAATTTTCATTTTCTTTGTTCATTTTTTTGTCCCCATTATTATTCGTTAAATATTTATTTCCATAATTTTTTGAATTTAATTCGGTTGCAACAGATTTACGGCGGTTTACACTTAATGCCGAATTTTTCAGTTTTACAAACTGACCTTCTTTATATGCACCCGTATAAGGAATTGTTTGTTCATCATCAATTAAAGAACGATTTGTTTCACTCAGAGAAACAGGTTTTGAGAAAGATTTAAGTTTAATTTCAGAGAAAGAATGCAATATTGATTCATCCTCAGACTGAACACCTTTCGGAGTTTCAACAGGTATGTTGCTTGTCGGAGTCTGGTTAAGAGAATGCTCCATCTGTGAAATTTTTGCCTGTAATTTTTCTCTTACTATATCATTATGTGATTTTTCAGGTTTTTTAATTGTCTGTGCAATTTTATCCTGAATTTTTACCGGTTTCTGTTTTTGTTCTTCCGGCATAAGAATTGCCTTTTTCGTTGCACTTAAATCAGTAATAAATGATGCATCCTGATTTTCCTGTTTCGGTGAGTATTCTTTTTCTTTTTCAGTATAAAGTTTATATTTTTCCTGCCAGTTCAATTCGTCATTGTTAACGATATCATAATATTCTCTTCTGCGGCGTTTTGCCTGATTTTGTTCAGCCATTGAATAGAAAGATTCCATTCTTGAAGCACCTTTTTTATTTGCATTAGCAATTGCATCAAATATCAGATAAAGCACTCCTAATCCGACTATTGCACCACCGATAAGAAGTGTCCAAAGAGGTAATGAACTGCTGTTCTTGTTTGTATTTTCGTCAACAACGGGAGTTGTTTCTGCCACGGCAACAGGAGTGTTATCTGCTGTTGAGTCATTATTTTCATCGATTTTTACATCCGTTTCTGTTGGCTTGGTATTTTCTGATGCATGAGAAACTCTCGGTTCTAAATCCATCTTACGTTTTCCGTTGCCGTCAAATTTCATTTTCGGGTCATAACTGCTGTCAACAAAATCGTTTCTTGCAGCCTTGGGCTGAACTGTTTTCGGTTGTTCTGCAACTTTTGGCTGCTGAACCGTTTTTATTTGTTTTACCGGCTCCGTTTTAACCGGAGTAGTTGTTTTTTGTGTCTTGGCACTTGGAACATCAACAGGAACTAATTTTGGGGTAGAAGTTTTTGCCTGAGGCTTTGTTTCTGCTGAAGGTTTTGCTGCCGTTGTATTTGCAACGGGTTTTTCCGTAACTGTTGTTTTTGGTTGTTGTGTAGTTGTTGTAACGGCCGGTTTTGTCGCATTTTGGGCGATAATCGCCTTTGCATCCTGTTGTGCCTGTGTTACAGGTGCAGATTTTTTGTTATATGTTTTTATATTTATGGGTTTTGTCGTTTCAAAGGTCACTTTTGTATATCCGCCGATACCGTCATTAACGTGTTTTACATTAACATCTGTTATTAAATCCTTTAATCCGCCTATACCCGGAGTTACCGATGAGTTACTTGATACATTCGGCAATAAAACTACATAGCGGGTAGTACCTTTTCTTGTAACAACCGTATTGGTGTTGAGATCCGTTGTATAAAAAGTTACCTCAACAGTATCTGCCGCTGATGATTTTTTTATATCCATCTGAGTCAGATTATTTTGAGAGTCAGCTCCTGCTGTGTTAAAACCTACGCATAACATGGCTAAAATTGCCGCTACTACTATATTTTTTTTATTTCCCATAGTCTTCCGTTACTTTAAAAATCTACACATTCTTATCTATATAATAACCGAGAGTAAAAAAATTTGCTAGTTTGTTAATAAATAATATAATTTATGTTACAATATCTTTATGAAAAGCGGATTTGTAACAATAATCGGACGTCCGAATGTCGGCAAGTCAACCCTTTTAAATCAGATATTAGGGCAAAAAATCGTTATTGCAACAGACAAAGCACAAACAACACGAAAACGCATAAAAGGAATTTTGACAAAAGAGGAAGGTCAGATTGTTTTCATTGATACCCCCGGTGTTCACAAACCGCTTAATAAATTGGGCGAATTTCTGCTTGATGAGGCAAAAATTGCTGTTCCTGATGCTGATTTAATACTGTTTCTTGTTGACGGTTCAGAACCGGCAGGCAAAGGCGACAAGTGGATTGCAAAAAATATCCTGCAATCGGGTATGCCTGTAATTATTGTTTTGAACAAGGTTGATAAAATTAAAAAACAGGAAAAAATTGAAGCAAATTTATTATCTTATAAAACACTTTTTGAAGAAAACCTGCCTCTTGTAAGAATTTCCGCAAAAACCGGAAGAAATATAGATACTCTTTTGAAAAATATTTACAAAAAACTTCCCGAGGGAGATATTCTCTACCCCGAAGATGTTGTAACAGAAGAAACAATGCGTGACGTGGCAGAAGAAATTATAAGAGAAAAAATCCTGTTGAATACCTCCGATGAAATTCCGCATTCGGTTGCAGTTAAGGTTGATAACTATTTTGAACAGGAAGACATTGATAAAATATACGCAACTATATATTGCGAACACAAAAGCCAAAAAGGTATCTTAATCGGCAAAAGCGGGGCATTACTTAAAAAAATCGGTACAGAAGCCCGTCTTGAACTTGAAAAAATTACGGAAAAGAAAGTTTTTTTGGGACTGGAAGTAAAAGTTGAAAAAGACTGGCGCAAAAAAGACAATATCCTGAAAAATTTTGGTTATGTTCAGGAGGAAAAATAATGCTTAAAGAAGTTCTGAAATTTATAACGATATTTTGTTTTATTACCTGTTTTGTTTTTGGAATAAAGTATTTTTTTGAACATAACGGAGGGGGACTTTTTAAAAAGTATAAATGGTTAGAAATTGGAGTCTATCCCAAAGAGTATAACCAAATGCGGGAACATAAGGAATATTGTCCGCTTAATATTTCATACCACGGAGATTACAGAACAGAAGATATTTTCTATCCCGATGATGATTGCAGTTACTATAACCCGAAAGAAAAGGAATTTCGGGGGTA
The DNA here is from genome assembly GCA_946186335.1 of uncultured Candidatus Melainabacteria bacterium. Taxonomy (GTDB): domain Bacteria; phylum Cyanobacteriota; class Vampirovibrionia; order Gastranaerophilales; family Gastranaerophilaceae; genus Zag111. The sequence goes on along the minus strand of CAMHMW010000026.1, from coordinate 11,191 downwards.
TAATAAGTATTCACTTTGCAAAAAATCACACGAAATATACAAAGTAAAAGGCTTGTGTGATACAATTATCAATGAAGTTTTCATATACAAAACCGCTAAATGGGATTTGAATTTCTCTCCAAGATATAAAGTCAGATTTGTTTCTTCCTGCAGTGCTACAGATATGGCTGATTGCAAAGATGAAGGGATTTTATACATCGAAAAACAGTTAAAGACAAAATACGGATTTTAAAGTTACGTGTTGGGCTTTCGGCCCAACCTACTTTAAAAATTTTCCGTTACATTTACCTCCTTGACTTTTGAAAAAAAATACTTAAATAAAAAACAGCATAAATCATACAAAAGGTTGACCTAATTTTGTATGAAGTATGCTACAAATAGTATGGTAGCAAGCAGATTTGGGCAGGTATTAATATAAAATGGGACTTAGTTTAACAAATTTATTTCAGCGGCCTTACGTAACTCCTGACAGGCAAACTCCTGTGAGAAAGCGTGAAGATGAGGAAAAATCATCGGCAGCAAATACCCAAAGAGAACAGGAATCGGGACAAAATGCAAAAAGTAAAGGTTTACAATATGTAGAGCAAAAAACTCCGGCATATACTCCTGCCTACGAACAGAAATTCAGCGTACCCATAAACAATTTGTACAGTAATGTAAATATTCACAGAATGCCGCCTCAGGAGCAACCGCAAACTGTTGCTCAACCGGCAGTTTCACAACCTAATAACACAAATAATCTGAACAATAAAATAAATATTGCACAAATTTTAAAAGATTTCAGAAACACGGCAGTTGCTATCGGAACACCCGATGATTTAAACGAAGTTGTTGAAGATTATTTATCAGCCGTTGAAAAACAGGTGCAGGGTGACAATGCAAACAAAAAACTTGTAAAAAGCACCCTGAATAATGCAGCACTGGTTCTTGACAATTATATATCAGAAACCTTAAACAAAGACTCAAAAGTCGTGGAAAACTGGGTTGATGCTTTATTTTTGCAGGAAATTGACCTTAAATATGACGAAGAAAGCATAAACGAAAGATTTTTGGTAAAATTCCCTGAAAATTCAACAGCACAAACAAAAAGGCAGGAAGAATTACAGGCAACCGCACAGGAAGAAATCGTAGAAGATAACCCGAAAGTTATCCCAATTTCTGTTGCGGGACAGACGAACAAAACAAGTATTCCGCAGGATAAACAGTTAAAATCACTGTTTATTCAGGCAAAAAAATACGCTTATGCAAACGACCCCGAAAACGCTATCCGCTCATTTGAACAGGCACTAAACAGAGCGCTTGAAATTGATGATACAGAAACTTCCGGAAAAATTTATTATGAAGTCGGAAAAATTTATGATGACCACGATTACATAGCACAAGCATTGAAAAGTTATAATCAGTCAATAAAACTTTCAACGGATGAAAATGTTAAAGCAAAAGCGCACTATTCAATGGCACAGATTTACGATGATGTAAACCAGATTACACCCGCTATGCAGCACTATTTCAGTACGGTATCTTTTGCGGGCGAGGCAGAAAATATCCCAGCACAATCCGCATCATTGACCAAAATCGGAAACATTTATACCGATATGTACGACAGAGAAGCCTTTAATTATTACGATATGGCAAGCGATTTGGCTAATGAAACAGATAACAGAAACCTTAACGGTTTTATCGATTCAAATACCGCAAAAGCATATATGAAATTTGACGAGCCTGAAAAGGCGCTGAAATCTTATTCAAAAGCAGTTAAAAATTATACCGAAGGCGAATCACCTCTGAAAGCAGCCCAAAATTATCTGGCAGCCGCTGACATTATGGTTGAATTTAATAATCTGAATAAAGCCTACAACCTTTTGACAAAAGCCCAAAAATATGCTCGTCAGACAGACAACGTCAATTTGATGAACGAGATTAATACAAAACTCGGACAACTTGATGCTCTTGTTGATTAAACATTACTATTTCAATGCGGGGAAGAAATAACGGATGCCGTCATCAGAACGCCATCTGACATACCCTGTTTTGGGGGTTCTGTCAACATCCATTACACTTACCAATGCCCAGTTCCCTCTGATTACATTGAGGTTGATTTTTTTAGGATGGTTTATTGTGGAAACAGTCTGAGAATTGTCATCCGTTGCTGCTTTTAAATTGTAGCAAGATTCGGGTGAACTTTTCAGAAGTGTCAAACCGTATTTTTTCCCGTAGGAATTATAAAAATTAATCCAGGTCATAAATTTGTAAGGGTCATCCATTTTTATCCAGCCCTTTTTCCCCGTTGTATTATCATAGATAATTTCAACCCACTCATCGTCGTAGTCCGTAACCGCAACAAGTGCAAGGTTTTTATTTTCCAAAAACACAACAAAAAACTTTTCAAATCCGATTTCTTCGGGGAAAAATTCCTCCTTATTCCACCTTACACGATAGAGAAGAAGGGAATCTTCATCGGGTTCTTCATAGATTTTTATATCATCCCCGACCTGATAAAGTCCGACAGACTGAATTTGGTTTATATTCGGACGAACAGGAATAACATCTTTTGCAAAAGTCATTGTGCTGATTGCAAAAAATGAAATTACAATAAACATAAATTTAACAATATTGCCGTAAAAATGTTTTCCTGCCATAATTTACCCCTCCCTGAAAGCCACCTGCGGATACGCTTTTTGTAATTTTTCACGTACGGATGTCATTTGCTGTTCAATAATTTCATCCGTCAAAGTTGCGGCTTCATCCTGCATTCTTATTCTGAAAGCAACCGATTTAAAGCCCTGTTCAACATGTTCGCCCTGATAAACATCAAATATATCAGAACCTTTGAAGATATTTTGTTTAACACCCGTTTTTATAACTTTTTGAATATCGTCGTAACTTACATCATCGTTTATAATAAATGCCAAATCACGTCTTACCTCCGGATATTGCGGAAGATGTTTAAATCTCGGGACATTTTCTTTAACGGCACCGATAACTTCATCCAAATCAACCTTAAACAGGAAAGCATCCTGATTTAGTTTCAGTTTTTCAATAAGTGTCGGATGCAATTGACCGAAATAACCGATAGGCTGAGGTTGTTTTCCTAACAACATAATAACAGCCGTTCTGTACGGATGAAAAGCATTATGAGTTCCCGAAAGCGGAGATTTTTCAAGCGGTACAAATTTTATTCTTCTTGAAATTTCCAAATCATCAAACAATTTTTCTACAATACCTTTTACGGTATAAAAATCGGTTTTCTGAGAATTTTGCCAGAGAGAATTTTGAATTTCACCCGTCAAAACACCTTCTAATACAAGAGTTTCTTTTACTCCTGATTTTTTCTCGTCCGCTTCTGAGGTCTTTATATATGTTCTTCCGATTTCATAAGCGTGGAAAACTTTTTGCCCGTTATCAAAGTTATATTTCATACAGTTCAGAACGCTTGCCGCCAAAGTCTGACGAAGCATTGAATATTCTTCACTTGCCGGATTTTCAACTCTTACTGCATTTTCTTCATCATAAGTCATTTTAAACTTATCAAGTAAAGATTTTCCGATTAAAGAACTTGTCTGAATTTCATTTAACCCTGCCGAGAGCATAAGTTCGTGAACTCTTTTGATAACCTTTTCACCCAAAGTTATGACAGGGGTTTGAGATTTGTTCGGCAAAGACGGAGCGATTTTGTCATAACCGTTAATTCTTGCGATTTCTTCAATAAGGTCTATTTCACGTGTTACATCATAAGCCCTGAAACTCGGAACCTTAAATTTAGCCGCCGCATCGTTTCCGCCAAGTTTTTCAAACCCTAAATTTTCAAGAATATTTATACATCTGTCTGACGAAATTTCACATCCCAAAATTCTTTTAATCTGGTTGTAACGCAAGGTTATTTCAAGGGGTTCAAGTTCGTTTTTACCGTCCTCAACTACTCCGACAACTTCCGCATCAGCATATTCAACCAAAAGCTGCATAGCACGCATAAGAGCAGGTTTTACCGCCTCGATATCAATTCCGCGTTCAAATCTTGCACTTGCCTCACTTCTGTAACCGGCAGAACGTGCTGATTTTCTGTTTGTTGCAGGGGTGAAATATGCCGCTTCTAATGCTAATGACGTTGTATTATCATCAATTTCGGAATTTGCACCGCCAAATACACCGCCCAAGCAGACTCCCTCTTTTTCTGTTGAGATAAGTACGCTGTCAGTTGTGAGGGTTCTTTCAACACCGTCTAAGGTAACAAGTTTTTCCCCGTCAGCCGCACGTCTTACGCACAGGTAACCGTTCAATTTGTCATAATCAAAAGCGTGCAGAGGGCATCCGTATTCAAGCATTACATAGTTTGTAATATCAACGACATTGTTTATTGCCCTCACACCTGATGCAACAAGTCTTTTTTGCATCCAGTCCGGTGACGGTTTAATCTTTATGTTTTTCAGAATTGCAATTGAATAGTATTTACAAACATCATTGTCTTTTATTTCAACCTTAAATTTGTCTGTGGATAAATCATTTACACATTCAATTTTGTTAAATTTAAGCGGAGTATTGAATAACGCACTCAACTCTCTGGCAACCCCTATAACAGACATTTGATCACCTCTGTTTGCAGTTGGGGCAACATCAATTACGGTATCTTTTTCAAAACCGAGAACATCTTTTACATCTTCTCCCAAACCCACATTCGGAAAAATTCTGTTCAGTATCAAAATACCGTCTTCTTCCTGATAACCGCGTTCTGAAACACCGAGTTCATCAGCCGAACAAAGCATTCCCTGTGATTCAACCCCACGAATTACGGCAGGAGTCAGAGTATACATTTCGCCTGTTTTTCTGTCCAAAACTTTTGAACCGACACTTGCATAAGGCACAACCTGACCTTCTTTAATGTTTTGCGCACCGCAAACAACAGTTTTTTGCTCCGTTCCCAAATTTACGGTTACAAGATGCAGTCTGTCCGAATTTGGGTGTGCATCAATTTTTTCAATTCTTACTGTCTTTATATTATCGAAACTTGGTTTAACATCTTCTATTGCTTCAACTTCCAAACCGCTCATAGTGAGTTCATGCGCTATCTGTTCGGCTTCAACATTTGACAAATCAACAAATTCATTCAGCCAGTTCAGTGATACTTTCATTTATTTTTTCCCTCATAATCTTCTATAATCTATAACGATATACTATTACAAACAGTTCAAAAAATAAAGATTAGGTAAATATATGGGAAATTTATAAAAGTCGGATAAGTTCGTTAAGTCTGTAAGTCTGATAAGTCCAATATGTAAGTTGGGTTTCACCCAACCTACTTGCTTATCGTCTTATCGACTTATCCGTTTATTGGTTTTAACCCGACAAAACTATCAAAAATTTAAGGGGAAACATTTATCTAATCAAAATCAATGCACTTCCGGCAATCATTATCAGTGAACCGGTTAATTTTTTCACCAAACTCCCCTCTTTGAACATATAATAACCGCCCAAAACCGCCACTATACTTGATAATTGAAACAACGCAAGGGATAAACCGACATGCAAATGTTTAAAAACAATATTTGTAGAATATTGCATTAAGCCAAGGCATACCGCAATTAAAAAAGTTCCTGACAAATCTTCCTTTGATAATGTGTAAAATTTCTTTTTAAAACCCCCTGCAAGAAACAGTGAAAATACAAGCCCCGACAGACACCAAAGGATGAATGATTCCCACGCTGAGGACATCAAAATTATCTTTTTTAAGACGACTGCTTCACACCCTGTGAAAATTAATGCACAAAATCTTAGAATTATGTCCTTTCTCAATAATAGTCTGAAACTAAACCCCTCTTTTACGGTATCAAAAATAAACCAACTCCCGAAGATTATAAGCAAAACCCCCAAAACACTCATTATATTTGGAATTTCTCCGAGCATAAAGTATCCTATAACAAGCCCGACAATACATTTGTAGGAGTTTATTGGTCCTAACACAGACATTTCACCGTATTGAAGCGCTTTTATAAGACAGACCGAACCGAGCGTACAAAGTATTCCCGCAAGTCCTACATACCCCCAGTATGAAAAACCATAAACAGACCAGTCATTTGTGATTAAAAAATACAGGCAAAAAAGTGTTAAAAACGCATAAGAATAAGTGTTTATAACTATTGCGGAGTTATTTTCCGAAAGTTTTTTCTGAATAACATTTGCCGCAGGGTTTGAAAATATCCTCACAAAAAGGGCTAAAAGTGTTTCCCACATTTTATTACAACATACCTTTACGGTTGAAGAACACCGCAACTATACAGGTTGCAACAATTGAAAGCATAATAACGATTAAAAACCCGAAACTGTTTTCACCGAAAGGCATAGGAACATTCATTCCCCAGAAACTACCTATCATCGTGGGAATTGACATAATAATCGTAATTGCTGCCAAAAATTTCATAACAAGGTTAAGATTATTGTTGATAATTGATGCCATACAGTCCATCATACTTTCAAGAATTGTTCTGTGCATTTCAACCATCTCGGCAGCCTGTTTGTTTTCAATAATAACATCCTCGAGCATATCAATATCATCTTCGGTAAATTTCAGAATACTTTGCAAAGACGGTGCATTAACCATTCTCAAAAGTTTTTGAAGCACAAGCTGGTTATCTTTCAATGCAGTTGTGAAATAAACAAGAGATTTCTGAATTTCCATGAGTTGGAAAAGCGCCTTGTTATTTGTTGTTTTACGAAGTGAATCTTCAATTCTTTCCGTCTGTTTATTGATTATATTAAGATATCTCAAATAGAATTTTGATGCACGATACAGGATGTTTAACATGAAATTTGCTTTATGCCTTGTATCAAAGAATTTTGCGGTATCGATGTTAAACGAATTAATAATCTTGTTTTCGTGAGAGCAAACCGTAATCATACTTTCAGGGGTAAAAATAAGACCTAACGGCAAAGTATCAAAGTTCCCTTCGTTATCCATAATCGGAACGTTAGTAATGACAAGGAGATTACCGTCTTCAAAATCCATACGTGAAAGCTCGTCTGCGTCTAAGGAGTTATTAAGAAAACTCTCATCAAGTCCCAAAACCAAAGAAACCTGCTGAATTTCTTCTCTTGTGGGGTTAATAAGGTTAAACCACGAACCCGATACGGCTTCATTGAGGTTTAAAAGCTTTAATGTTCCGTCATCCTGTGTTTTTGTGATTTCCAACATAATGAGATTTCCTAATTGCCTGCACAACCATTAAACTACACAAATGACCGAATTTCAATAGTACAAATTTATGAAATTTTCAGACAATTATATACAAGTTGCCCAAAACAGAAATAGAGGATATCAGGTGAGCATAATTCACATTTTTGACACATCAATTTTGCTTTATAATAACTACATTATCAATTTTTAGTTGATAAAAAGCGATTCCTCAAATATGAGGAACCGCTTTTTAAAATGTATGTCAGGCTTAATTATGAAACAGGTGTCCAGTAATCATCCTGATTAAATATTGCCAGCAATTCGTTTTGCTGATTTTGGGTTGCATTTGCCAGTGCGGTTGCAACATCTGCGTATTTATGTCCGCTGGTGTTCAGCCATGATGCAACTTCCTGACAAAGTTCAGAATCGGCATAATTATACTTATAAGTATCAAAACCGTCAGTTGCTTTTATTGTTTCAACACCTTTAAGTGTTGCGGAGTTTTTATTACCGTCAGTAGATTTGATGTTAAATTCATCAGTTCTTTTACCTTTGTTGGTAATATTGAACCATACTCTCAAATCATCTTTATCGGTATAAATTAAAGCGGTATCAGAACCTGTGCTTCCGGTATCTTTAATGTTAGATTTTTCGCCCTTAACACCTTTGAATAAAATGTAGGTATCGCTGCCGTTTTCACCGTTCAGAGTATTTGTACCCTTTCCGCCTGTTATGGTGTCATTACCTGCTCCGCCCGAGATTGTATCATTATATTGTGAACCTATAATGATGTCTTTTCCGGCTTTTGCATTAATCTTCACACCGTCACTATTTGCCAGTCCTGATTTTGTATATTTGGATGCATCAATAGTTTCACTGTGCCAATTACCGGTATAGGATGTCTTGCCTGATGAGAAAGAACTGTATTTTGGTAAGTAGTTGCCTAATCTCAAATCCTGAACATACTGATCACCGACATAAAGTTTTACATGTCCTGATGAACCCGTAACATCCGTTGTACCAAAATTTTTCAATATGATTTTTTGAGAACCGGAATGACTGATTATCAAATCATTCTTTGATATTTTGTATGACAGTTTGTCAGGATTATAAGAACCGTCCAAAACTATATCAAGTTTTTCATTATTTGTCAGATTTATTGTATCAACTCCGTCACCATCATTATAGAAAACTTTGTTATATCCTGCACCGCCGGTAATATTATCATTACCTTTGCCGCCATAAATGGTGTCATTGCCATTAGCTCCTTTTAAGGTATCATTTTTCTTTCCGCCATATATCAGGTCGCTTTGTTTTGTACCCGTAATGTTGTTGGCGCTGTTTCTTTTACCTTCGAAGTAGATAGTTGCTTTTGACAAATTCATAACATCGTCAGCTGTTTCAATTACATATTTTTTATTTGACTTAAAGTAATCTACAATTCTGATTGTACTCATTTGTTCCTGATCAACCGTTTTTGCATAATCAATAATTAAATCGTTGCCTGACTTAGTATAAGCATAGTTTTTAATACCGTTCAGATGCTTTTTATAACCATCAACAAAGCCCAATGTACCGTTTAATTCCACATCATTTCCGGTCATATCAATATTTACTCTGCCGCTTCCGCTGCCATAGATAGTGTCGTTTCCATCATATAAAGATTCGTAAACGATAGTATCATCAGAACCCTGTGCATAAATTATATCGCTGCCCAAACCTCCGGTAACAGTATTTTCACCTTTGCCTGTTTTTATGACATCATCACCTGCACCGCCGATTAATTCATTGTCGTTGCTGTTGCCGGTTAAAGTATCGTGACCTCTTCCGCCGACAAGTCCGCTTGATTTATTTTTTGCACAGTTTCTATTTACAACTGATGAATATTCTTTAACAAGATCCAGATAATCACCATCTGCCAATTTAATATATTTTACGGATGTTTTTCCGTTTTTAGCAAAGTAATCGGTAATTGTTACGGAAGAACCTGTATCTTCATCATAGGTAACAACAAGGTCTTTTCCTTTTTTGGAATATGACAAATCATCACGGGTTTTCGAGGTTAAGTATATGTAATCTTTACCTGAATCGGAATGAATAGTATCATATCCGCTGAATCCATCTCTGTAAACAATTTTGTTTGTACCTTTTCCGCCGTATATATTTTTATTACCGTATCCTACAATTATTGTATCGTTACCGGTACCTGCTTTTATAACATCATTACCGTAAGCGGTTGTAATATGGTCACCAAGGTTACCTGTACTAATTGTATCATCATATTTTGTTGTGGTAATAATATCTCTATATTTTGTACCTTTTACAGAATTTGCCTGAGTTTGATCCAACTTATAATTTATGCCCTTTTGTTTTATTGTTGTAACAAAGTCATAAGCGTGATCTTTATTATCTGCTCTTCTCTGGGCAATTGTTTTAGTATCATCAATTTTGGTAATGCTTGAATATAAGCCTTTTGTAAAATAATCTTTGATACTTACATTACGGTTATTTTGATAGTCTACAACCAAATTTCCGTTTGAATTATAATATGTTAAATCGGAAACAAGCAAACTATCTCCGTTATCAGATTCAAATCTCAGGCGGTCATTTCCGCTGCCCGGATTTACAGTCTGTCTTGCATTAGCATCATCTGATGTTTGGAATACATAAGTATCATTACCGCTGTCGCCGTTAAGTACGTTATTACCTGCGCCGCCTGCAAGCCAGTCATTACCGGAGCCGCCGTACAGGGTGTCATTACCGCCCATACCATATAAGTTATCACTACTTGCTCCGCCTTTTATTATGTTGTTACCATTATTTCCAAAAAGGGTATTTCTTCTGTCATTACCTGTCAGATTCAAGTTATCAGCCCAGCTTCTGATTTCGCTGTTTGTTTGTACATAACCGCGGAAATTATCATTATAAATATGATATTTTGTCGGATTAGAGAAACCGTTAGTGAAGAAGTTGTACAGCATTTCACATTCAATTAGTTGAGCGCCTTCACCTGATAGCCATCCGCCGGTATCAACAACATAAAATCCGTCACAATCCATAAAATCTTTCAGATAATGTCCCGATAATTCATTATATTCTTCTTCACCTCCAAGAAGACTTGATTCCTGACAACCGACCAGTGCCATAGCATGTCCCTTGTAGTCTTTGGATTCGGTATCTCCTATCAGGGCATTCGCATCACCAGATACAACCATACCTTTACCAAGTTTTACGGAATTAGTTAAATTGAATATAAATGAACCGTATTTACTTTTATTAGCTTCCAGTAATTTTGAAGTATAGTGGTCAAAATTCCCTTCAAAATTACCTATATTCATTGTTGTTCCATCGTCAAATTTTACATAATCAACATGAGTCAGAGATTCTGCATCTTCTGCATAATAATTTGTAATACGAACATAGTTTGTATCAGAATAATAAATTATTAAATCTGTATCAGCTTCTGCAATAACATAATCTCTGTTTTCAAAATCCGAGAAATTCATACCGTGGAAGATTATAGTATCACTGCCGACAGAACTGTTAATGGTATAATTACGCATCATATTTCCGGTTGCATCAATATCATATTCACACTGAGAATCTTGTGAAACCGTTGAACCATCCGGCAATTCTTCTTCAATTTCTTCATCCGCATATTCTATATCTTCTTCCTCTTCGGGAAGGAGTACGACCGGTAAATATTTAATACTTGATTTTACGCCATAATCATTCAGTATTGATGTTACACACTGAATGGTATCGTGGTATAATTGCGTTTCACTAAATTGTTTTGCTGTATATGTTCCGCCGTCTTCCCATTTAATATCTTTAACGGATTTATAAGCATCCAAATCTTTACTGTGGATAGCATAATCATGCTTAATTGCGTATAATGTCAGTAATTCTTCCGAGGAAGTAAAGTCAACATTTGATTTAACAGTCTTTGTAACATAGGTACCCGTCAAATCATCATATTCCTTAACCTTACGATCAGCCCCCAGTTTTGCAATTTCATCATCAGGT
>CAMHMW010000025.1 GCA_946186335.1 uncultured Candidatus Melainabacteria bacterium | reverse complement strand
ACTGGACGATATCTTGGATTTCTCTTATGAAATTGCTATCGGAAGTGAAAAAATATCCATCGAGGAATATCAAAAACTTCTTGAAAATAACAATGGTTTAATAAAATACAAAAACAAGTATGTTTTGATAGATCAGGAAGAAAGCAAAAAAATATTTGAACAAATTGCAAAATCAAACCTCAAATCAATGTCCCGAATGGAACTTATACACGCATCGTTGTCGGGTCAGTTTGAACAGTATGATTTTGATTATGATGCCGCATTTGCAAGAGTTTTAAACGATTTTACAAAGCCAGTGGAAATGACAATTCCGAAATCATTGAACGGAGAGTTAAGACCGTATCAGGAAATAGGTTTAAAATGGCTCTGGACAAATGTTTCAAAAGGTTTTGGCTCCTGTATGGCTGATGATATGGGGTTAGGTAAAACTATTCAGGTAATTAGCCTTGTTCTCAAAATGAAAGAGGAAGGAAAACTTAAAAAGCCGGTTTTGGTTATCTGTCCGACAACTCTTATGGGTAACTGGATGAAAGAATTACAGATGTTTGCACCAACTTTGGATGCGGTTATTTATCACGGAACGGACAGAAAACTTGATGTTGAACACGATGTTATTTTGACGACTTATGCAATTATGAGAATTGATGTTGAAGAACTCAAAAAACAGGCATGGAGTGTTATTATTGTTGATGAAGCCCAAAATATCAAAAATCCTGATACCGCACAAACACTTGCCATTAAGATGCTCAAATCAGATGTAAAAATTGCAATGACCGGTACCCCTGTGGAAAACAGATTAACAGAATTGTGGAGTATTTTTGATTTTATCAACAAGGGTTATCTGGGTTCACTCAGAGAATTTCAGAAAAGTTATGCAATTCCTATTGAAAGATTTAAAGAAAACACCCGTGCAGGCAAACTCAGAATGTCTATTTCGCCTTTTGTCTTACGCCGTTTGAAAACAGACAAAAACGTTATTTCTGACCTGCCCGAAAAAATGGTACTCAACGAATACTGCTATCTTTCAAAAATGCAGGCTGTTCTTTATGAAAAAACGCTTAATGAAATGATGACCAAAATCAGCGGATTTACGGGGGTTAACAGACGAGGTAATATCTTTAAACTGATTACTGCCCTGAAACAAATTTGTAATCACCCCTATCAGTTCCTGAAATCGGGTGAAATGAGCCGTGAAATGTCCGGAAAACTTGAAAAATGTCTTGACCTTGTTCAAAGCATTCTGGATAATGGCGAAAAAACTCTTATATTTACCCAATATAAAGAAATGGGTGATATATTATGTCAGGTTTTGGCTCAGGAATGCAATATTGAGCCGCTGTTCTTCCACGGAAGTCTGACGGTTTCCCAAAGGGAAGAACTTATAGATAAATTCCAAAATGATGATGATTGCAAAGTTATGATACTTTCGCTGAAAGCAGGCGGAACAGGTCTGAACCTTACAAAAGCGACAAATGTTATTCACTATGACCTTTGGTGGAACCCAGCGGTTGAAGATCAGGCAACCGACCGTACATACCGTATCGGTCAGGATAAGAATGTAATGGTTCACAGAATGATTACTCTCGGCACTTTTGAAGAAAAAATTGACGAAATGCTGAAATCTAAAAAAGAACTTGCTGATATTGCGGTTTACGAAGGCGAAAAGATTATTACAGAACTTACAGACGAAGAAATTTACGAAATCTTTACTCTGTCTGCATAAAGGGATAAATGTAATTAATATTGTTTAAGAGAAGAACTGTGGGCAAGAGGGTAAGTTGTTACGAATATGTAAGTTGGGCTTTCAGCCCAACAGTTAAATTATTGTTTTCAGGGTTTCAATTGCCCTGTTTGCCATAAGTTCCCCTTTGAGTTTTTTATTTTTGCGTTCTTTTTTAGGCAAATTAACGGGTGGAACTATTCCCCAGTTTGAATTTATCGGCTGAAAATCTTTGTGTTCGGGGTCTGTAATGTAGTGTGTTAATGCCCCGAGCATTGTTTCTTTTGGTAATTCTAACAATTCTTCACCGTTTAAAAATCTTGCCATATTTATTCCTGCCAAAAGTCCTGACGCAATTGATTCGGTATAACCTTCCGTTCCCGTTATTTGTCCCGCAAAAAACAGGTCTTTACGTTCACGGGTTTGAAGTGTCGGATAAAGCAGGGTTGGGGAATTGATAAATGTGTTTCTGTGCATAACCCCGTATCTTATAATATTACATTCTTCCAGTCCGGGAATTGATTGCAAAAGTTCTTTTTGTGCACCCCATTTCAGATTTGTTTGAAAACCGACAAGATTATATAGTGTTTTTGCAGAATCATCCTGTCTTAACTGAACAACTGCATAATTCTTTTCACCCGTACGTTTATCGATAAGTCCGACGGGTTTCATAGGTCCGAAACGCAGGGTATCTTCCCCGCGGGATGCCAAAACTTCTATTGGCAGACAGCTTTCAAAAAATTTTGCACCCTTTTCAAAATCGTGTCGTTCAATTTTGGGGGCATTTATTAATATATTATAGAACTTTTCATATTGTTCTTTGTTCATCGGACAATTAATATATGAGGCTTCCCCTTTGTCATACCTGCTTGCCCAAAAAGCGATGTCAAAATTTATGCTTTCTTTCTCAACAATCGGTGCTATCGCATCAAAGAAATGCAGATATTCGCTTTTTGTAAACTCTTTTATTGCCTGTGAAAAATTTTCGCTTGTTAATGGTCCTGATGCGATTATAGTCGGAGTTTGCGGAATTTTCGTCATTTCTTCTCTAATTATATTAATATTAGGGTTTTGTTCAATTTTTTCGGTGACGGCTTTTGAAAAAGCCCTTCTGTCTATTGCCAGAGCACCGCCTGCTGGAACCTGATGAATTTTTGCAATTTCAATAAGTTCCCCGCCCAAAATTTCCATTTCGTGTTTTAAAAGTCCGCTGCCGTTTGTTATCTCATAAGAACCCAGACTGTTTGAACATACAAATTCCGCACAGTCCTGAGTTGTGTGTGCGCCTGTTTCAACCTTTGGGCGCATTTCGTAAAGATTAACTTTAAACCCTCTTTTTGCGAGTTGCAGGGCGGCTTCAGAGCCTGCCAAACCTGCTCCGATAACATTAACTTCCATATTCAAAAGTTTAGCCAAGACATAAACAGGTGTCAATGTAAGTTTGGCTTTCAGCCCAACAAGAACTTAAAATGATTGCCTTATTTTTATCTTCCTTTTATAATTGAGTTATGGAAAAGGTTATGGAAAATATAAAGTTTGGAACAGACGGCTGGCGTGCTGTTGTAGGAAAAGAGTTTAACAAAGAAAACGTTGAAACGGTATCCCGTGCGATAGGAAAATATGTTTTCGATAATTACGGAATTTATAAACCGATAATTGTCGGTTATGACCCCCGTAATATGGCAAAAGAATTTTCGCTTCAATGTGCGAGAACTCTTGTTTGTATGGGTTTTAAGGTTTTGTATAGTGATAAAGTTTTGCCCACGCCTGTTTTGGCATATAATGCAAAACATCTGGATGCATGTGCTGTTATGTTCACCGCATCACATAACCCGCCGGAATATCTAGGGATAAAGTTTATTCCCGATTACGCAGGTCCTGCAACTTCAGAAATTACAGATGAAATAGTTTCAAATCTTGGCTGCGAATTTGATGCAAATGTTGAGGGGAAACTTCTCATAACCGATTTTTCAAAAAGTTATTTCAGGCGCATTGAAGAAATTATCGATTTTGCAAAAATAAGAGAGGGGCAAAAGAAATTTCATATACTTTTTGACGGCTTGTATGCGGCAAGTATAGGTTATTTTGACAAACTGCTTTCGAAAAACGATATAGAATATGATGCAATTCACATGTATCACGACCCGAATTTCGGAGGCGGAATGCCCGAACCGAAACCGCAATACATGCAGGAGGCGATTGAATATGTGAAAACGCACAAAAATTATATCGCATTTGCAAATGACGGAGATTCTGACAGATTTGGCGTAATTGACGAAAATGGCGATTATGTTACCCCAAATGAAATAATCGCAATACTTTTAACCCACTTAAAGAAAAATAAAAATTACTCAGGTTGTCTTGTAAAAACAGTCGGGGCAAGTTTAATGCTGAATATTGCAGCTGAAAAACTCGGGGTTGAAGTAATTGAAACTCCTGTCGGATTTAAACATGTCGGAGAGGCTATGAGAAAATACAATCCGATAATTGCCGGAGAAGAATCCGGCGGTTTGAGTATTCAGGGTCATATCCCCGAAAAAGACGGTATTTTGGCTAATCTGTTGATTTTGGAGGCAATGTCTTATGAGGGTAAAACTCTGGTTGAATTAAGAAAAGATTTGGCTGTTTTTGTCGGATGTTCTTTTATTAATACAAGGGTTGATAAAAAACTTGAAAATCTTTCGGATGTAAAACCGACTATTGAAAAATTTTCAGCAATGGATGAGGTTGCCGGCATGAAAGTTTCAAAAAAAGATTATAAAGACGGGGTAAAGTTGTACCTTACGGACGGAAAATCATGGATTTTGGTGCGCCCGTCGGGTACGGAACCGCTTTTGAGAATTTACATTGAATCAGACAGTCAGGAAAAAGTTGATTTAATTAAAAATTTTGTGAGTTAAATATTATTAAATTTTGTTAAATTGTAAAATTTTTATTAGCAAAAAGTTTTTTTACGGGGTTTAAACATGCCGTAAGTTTGTAAAAACGAAAGGATGTTTATAATGGAAATCAGAAACAATACCCCATCTCCTGCATTTGGTATGGCATTCGTGAAACCCGAAATGGTAAGAAAAGCAGGTGGCGTTGTCGATTCAAATGTTGATACGGCAATGGAAACTTTTGAAAGAGTTGTATTTAACGGAAAAAAACAAAGTCTTATGTCAAGAGCTGTAAGACAAATGATAGGAAAACACTGTGGTGACAGACATTACAATATCAGATTTTTGGCTGATAAAAGAGATGCAAAAGGTTATGTGATTCAAATAATAGACAAAAAAACAAATAATTCCGTAAAAGAAATTCCCGGAGATTTTAGTTCCAGTGAATTTCTTTATCCGCAAGCAAGTGATTACATTTCAAAATCAGCATTGAGAGGATTATCATTTGTTGGTAAGGTAAGAGCATATTGTAATGCTGCAATTGCAAGTATACAGGGTGCATACAGAAGAATTACAAAACCTATGACGGAATTACCCGATACTTTCCGAAAGGCGTCTAAATTGACAGCTGAGCTTGAAAAGGCAGAAAATATAAAGGAATCTAATATAGCACAAGCTAAAAAGATTTTTAATCAAGGTTAATAAAAAAATAAAACGATAAAGACAGCTCTCAAATTTGGAGGGCTGTTTTTTATTGCTTAATAAAAAGTTACAAACATGTAAATCCCCTGTTGACAGTGGATCTTGTTTGTCATAAGATTACAATGCTCAGGTATATTGTCCGAAGTATGTAAAATAGCAGCCGGGGCAGTATTAGCGGGTCTTTTAGAGATTCGCAGGGCAACGTAGTACAGTAAAAAAAGAAAAAGGAAAGCAAATGGCAACCAGCACAAAGAAAAACAGAATCAGAGTTTGTTTGAAAGCTTATGATTACAAACTTATTGATGTATCTGCCGAAAAAATCGTAGAAACAGCAAAAAGAACAGACGCTAAAGTAGCCGGACCAATTCCTTTACCTACAAAAAGACGTATATATTGCGTTTTGAGAAGTCCTCACGTAGATAAAAAATCTCGTGAACATTTCGAAATGAGAACTCACAAACGTATCATTGATATATACGAACCGACTCAAGCCACTATGGAAGAGTTGCGTAGATTAGATTTACCTGCAGGTGTAGATATCGAAGCAAGATAGTTTGCCAAGATTCCTGTAACTGAAAATTGAATAAGCATTATGCATATAATGTGATCTACTGCCCATAACATAAGTGGGGGAAGGTGAAAGTCCTTCAAAGGTAAAGAATTAGTTAGTAAAGTAGCGCTCGCAAGAGAAAGATGCAAGTTTGAAAAGGGGCATATAATGCACCAAGTAGGATGAGCACGGAAAGGTAAAAATTATGACACTAGGTGTAATAGGTAAAAAAGTCGGAATGACTCAAATCTTTGATGAACAAGGTTTGGCAATTCCCGTAACAGTTATCAAAGTTGACGAAACCGTTGTAACTCAGGTTAAGACTGTTGAAACAGACGGTTATAACGCTATTCAGGTTGGTACTGTTGCAGCGAAAGAAAAACATTTGACAAAGGCTCAAATGGGTCACTTCAAGAAAAATAACCTGTCAAATTACCGTCATCTTCAGGAATTCAGAGTAGATAACCCTCAGGATTTCAAAGTTGGTGATAAAGTTGAACTTTCAGTATTGGACAATGTTGAAAAAGTAGACGTAACAGGAAAATCAATAGGTAAAGGTTTCCAGGGTACAGTTAAAAGACACAACTTTGGAAGAGGACCTATGGCTCACGGTTCAAAGAACCACAGAGAACCGGGTTCAATCGGTGCAGGCACAACCCCTTCTCGTGTTATCAAAGGCAAGAGAATGGCTGGAAACATGGGTAATGAAAGAGTTACCATCACCAAACTGAGATTAGTTAAAGTTGATGCTAACAACGGTTTGGTATTGGTAAAAGGCTCAGTACCGGGTTGTGAAGGCAGATTGGTAACAATCGTTCCAACACGTACAAAATGGAACTAATACCGATTCGGGTGAGGTTTAAAACCCGATAAAAAGAAAATCAGATAAACAGAAAAGTTTCAAAAATCCCGAGTTGCCATATAAAATCGCAAAAGCGAAAAGGGGTAACAGGCACAGATAAAAAAAGGAAAAGAAAAATGACAAACGAAATTTTAAGTACAACAGGTGAAAAATTAGGTGAAATAACACTTGATAAAAACGTATTCGGTGTAGAACCCAATATTCACGTAATGCATTTGGCATTAAGAAGACAATTAAACAACGCTCGTTCAGGTAATGCCTGCACAAAAACAAGAGCAGAAGTTGCCGGCGGCGGAAGAAAACCCTGGAAACAAAAAGGTACAGGACGTGCAAGAGCAGGTTCTTTACGTTCACCATTGTTTGCAGGCGGCGGCGTAATCTTTGGGCCCAAACCCAGAAGTTATGCGTTTAATATGCCTCAAAAAGCAAGAAAATTAGCTTTGAAATCTGCATTATCAGCAAGAGCATCTCAGTTAGTTTTCGTAAAAGATTTCTCAACAATTGCTGAACCCAAAACAAAATTGATGGCAGCATCTCTGAAATCTTTAAATGTTAGCGGAAAAGTATTAATTATTGCTGATACAAAAGCCGAAGAAAACAAAAATCTTGAACTTTCAGCAAGAAATATACCGAGCGTAAAACTTTTATTGCCGACAAACTTAAACGTAAAAGATTTGTTGGAAGCTGATTACGTTGTAATGACAGAAGCAGCCGTAAAAGAAATTACGGAAAGACTTTCGTAATAATCAAAGAATAAAGGAAATTAAAAATGAGTGAAACAGAAAAACTATATGACGTAATTAAAAAGTCATTAATAACCGAAAAATCAGTAGCGGCAACTGAAGGCGCTCAATATACTTTCGAAGTAAGAAAAGATGCCAACAAAATCGAAATTGCCAAAGCTGTTGAATTAGCTTTTCCGGGAAGAAAAGTTAAGAAAGTAAGAACGGTTTATATGCCTTCTCACGAAAAAAGAATGGGATATAAATTCGGAAGAACCGACAGTTCTAAGAAAGCCATCGTAACAATCGAAGGCGAACCGATAGAATTTGTTGAAATGTAATAAGGTTTAAGCCGGTGCGAAATGCCGGTACAACCTTTAAGTACAAAAAGCCAAGTAGTAGGAGAAATAAAAATGGCAACCAGAAAAATTAATCCGACGTCTCCGGGACAAAGAGGCATGGTAAAAAGTGATTACCAAGAAATCACAACATCAACTCCTGAAAAATCATTATTAACTAAGTTAAAGAAAACAGCAGGAAGAAATAACACAGGTAGAATTACTTGTCGTCACAAAGGCGGCGGTGTAAAAAAAGCATACCGTGTAATTGATTTTAAAAGAGATAAGTTCGGTGTACCCGCAACAGTTAAAACTATTGAGTACGATCCGAACAGAAACGTAAGAATTTCTCTGTGTTTCTATGCTGACGGTGAAAAAAGATACATTTTGACACCCGAAGGATTGAACGTAGGAGATGTAATCGTTTCAGGACCGGAAGCACCCGTTCAGACAGGTAACGCAATACCTCTTGAATTGATTCCGTTAGGTTCAATTGTTCACAATATTGAAATGATACCGGGACGTGGCGGTGTTATGGTCAGAGCAGCAGGAAACTCCGCTCAGGTAATGGCTAAGGAAGGTAACTATGTAACCGTAAAACTTCCTTCAGGCGAAATGAGAATGGTAAGAAAAGAATGTATGGCTACAATCGGAGCATTGGGCAATTCAGAATTTAAAAACTTATCAATCGGTAAAGCCGGAAGAAAACGTTATATGGGTATCAGACCTACCGTTCGCGGTGTAACAATGAACCCCTGCGATCACCCTCACGGTGGTGGTGAAGGTAAAACAGGTCCCGGCGGACACCCGAAAACACCTTGGGGTAAACCGGCTCTTGGTTACAAGACACGTAAGAAAAACAAAGCTTCTAATAAATTAATCGTTAGAAGAAGAACCAAATAATAAAACAAAGGAACAAAAGGAGAAATAAATGGCACGTTCATTAAAAAAAGGTGCATACGTAGAAGAAGCTCTACAAAAGAAAATTGATAAGATGAATGCAAATTCAGAAAAGAAAGTTATCAAAACTTGGTCTAGAGCATCAATGATTGTACCTGATATGTTAAACCATACAATCGCTGTTCACAACGGTAAAACTCACGTACCCGTTTATATAACAGAACAAATGGTAGGACATAAGTTAGGTGAATTTGCGCCGACAAGACTTTTCAAAGGTCATGCAGGTGCAGATAAAGCAAAAAGAGGCTAAGGATAGCCAAAAGTAGAATTTAATCTTAATTAAAAGGACTAAAAAAATGGAAGCAAAAGCAAAACAAACAGACATAAAAATGACAGCCAGAAAACTTCGCAGAGTAATCAACGAAGTTCGCGGTAAAGCTGTTATTGAAGCTCAGGACATGTTACGTTTTATGCCTTATTTTGCGGCAAGAGTGGTTGAAAAGAACCTCAAAGCAGCAGTTGCAAATGCTCGTGAGCAATTTGGCGTTGGAGCAGAATCTTTAAAAATTTCTCAAATTTTTGCGGATGAAAGCACAACATATAAACGTGCAAGAACAAGAGCGCAAGGTCGTATGTATTCAAGACTGAAACGTACATCACACCTTACATTAGTAGTTAGTGACTCAACAAAATAGAAAAGGTAAGATAAAATGGGACAAAAAACACATCCAACCGGATTTAGAGTAGGCATCATTCAACCTTGGGTAAGCACATGGTTTGCAAAGGTCAAAGATTATGCTGCATTTGTTGCAGAAGATGCTAAAATCAGAAAATTCGTTAAGAAAAAACTATATGCAGCGGGTGTTTCAAGAATTTTGATTGCAAGAAAAGCACAAAGTATCACGATAACCGTTGTAACAGCAAAGCCCGGTATTGTTGTAGGTCGTGGCGGACAAGGAATTGACGAACTTCGTCAGGATGTAACAAAACATATCGGCAAACCTGTAATCATTAACGTTGTAGAAGTTGCAAGGATTGATGCTGATGCTCAGTTGGTTGCAGAATCAATAGCACAACAGCTTGAAAAACGTATTGCATTCAGACGTGCAATGAAACAGGCAATGCAAAGAACCATGAGATCAGGTGTTCAGGGTATCAAAGTTATGGTATCAGGACGTTTGGGCGGAGCTGAAATCGCTCGTTCAGAATGGGCAAAAGAAGGAAGAATTCCTCTTCAGACATTAAGAGCAGATGTTGATTACGGTTTCACCGAAGCAGATACAATCATGGGTAAAATCGGTGTTAAAGTTTGGATTTTCAAAGGCAACTTAATGCCCGGTGAAATGGCAGACCAAAACATCAAACACAAAAGCGGAAAGGATACTGCCGACAAAGGTGCAAGACGCCCGAGAAGATCAAGAGCAGCATCACAGGAAGCATAGTAGGTATAAATACAAATAGGAGCAATATAAAATGTTACAGCCTAAGAAAACAAAATACCGCAAAATGATGAAAGGCAGAATGAAAGGTACTGAAACAAGAGGTACAAAACTTGAATTTGGTCAATACGCTCTGCAAGCATTAGAACCCGGTTGGATTACCAGCCGTCAAATAGAGGCAGCACGTCGTGCAATGACTCGTGAAATCAAACGTGGCGGTAACGTTTGGATTAAAATATTCCCGGATAAACCGATTACTGCAAAACCGGCTGAAACTCGTATGGGTTCCGGTAAAGGTAACGTTGAATACTGGGTAGCGGTTGTTAAACCGAACAGATTGTTGTTTGAACTTGATTACTTTGACAGAAGCGTTGCTGTTCATGCTTTGGAATTAGCAGCACAAAAATTACCTATCAAAGTTAAGATAGTTGAACAACCAAGAGAACAAGCATAGTTAACTCGCCTTAACGGGAAGATTTCTTGGTCGGCATAAGGCGTGTCAATATAAAGGAAAAACAAAATGAAATTAAGTGAAATGCGTGAAAAAACAGCAGATGAGTTACAGGAAGCTATTGTTGAATGGAAAAAACAATTACTTGAATCAAGATTGAAACTTTCAACACACAAGCTGGAAGATACAGCAAGTATCTCAAAAATCAAAAGACTTATCGCTAAAGCAAAAACAGTAATAACAGAGAAAGGTAAAGAAAATGCCTAAGAAAGAAAAACAAGGAATAGTAGTTAGTAATAAAATGGACAAAACAGTTGTCGTAAAAGTTGCAGACTACGAACCACATCCAAAATATAAAAAGATTATCGAATCTAACAAACACTACAAAGCACACGATGCAGAAAATGTTTGCGGTGTAGGTGATACGGTAAGAATCGTAGAATCAAAACCTATATCAAAAGACAAACGCTGGGCTGTTGCTGAAATAGTTGAGAAGGCAAGATAATTTTTGAAGTTTCAAAACTTCGTTAAAAGCAGCATTACCACAGAGTAATGAGAGGCGAACATTACTTGTCGGACGGAACTGTCTGACAAACAAAAACAAAAGGAAAGAAAAATGATACAACAAGAAACAAGACTAGAAGTAGCAGATAACACAGGTGCAAAACAGTTGTTATGTATCCGTGTTATGGGTAGTTCAAATAAGAAATTTGCGGCAGTAGGCGATGAAATCGTTGCTTCCGTAAAAGATGCAACACCCAATATGGCTGTTAAAAAAGGTGAAGTTGTCCGTGCAGTTGTTGTAAGAACAAAAGCTGACATCAAACGTAATGACGGTTCTGTTATCAGATTTGATGAAAATGCTGCCGTAATTATCAACAAAGACGGCAACCCGAGAGGAACTCGTGTTTTCGGACCTGTTGCACGTGAATTACGTGACAAAGGTTATATGAAGATTGTTTCTCTTGCACCGGAAGTTATCTAGTCCTTAATGAGCCAAAAGCGAATTTAGGGACAGATAATCCCGAACTTGTTTCGGGATCCCTTACAAGGATAACATGTAATAGGTTAGAAAAACCAGTCCATGAACTGAAATCAGGAGAAAAAAATGACAAACAAAGATAAGAAAAATTTACATGTAAAAACCAGTGACAGAGTCATTGTAATTGCAGGTAAAGACAAAGGAAAAATCGGTAACGTGAAAAAAGTTGACCGTGAAAAAGGCAGAGTAGTTGTTGAAGGTGCCAACATGGTAACCAAAGCACAAAAGCCTCAACCGGCAGCAGGTATTCAGGGCGGATTAATCAAACTTGAAGCTCCGTTGGATTCTTCAAATGTTATGATAGTATGTCCTGCATGCGACAAACCGACAAAAGCGGTTATGAAAGTTATCGATGGAAAGAAAGTACGCGTTTGTAAAAAATGCGGTGAACAACTAGATGCTTAATGTGTAAACGCCAAAATTTCAGGAAACAGAAATGTGGGCGGGGACGACATTAATACCAATAGTAAAGGAAAAGAAAAATGACAGTAACAAAAAATTTAAAAACAAAATACGTTGAAGACGTAATTCCGGCTATGAAAGAAAAGTTCGGATACAAAAACAATCACCAGGTACCGAAATTGGTTAAAGTAGTTTTAAACATGGGTGTTGGTGAAGCTTCTCACAACTCAAAAATTGCAGAAGCAATAGAAGCACAGTTAACAAAAATTGCAGGTCAAAAAGCAGTTGTAACAAAGGCTAAAAAATCTATCGCTTCTTACAAACTGAGAGAAGGAATGCCCGTTGGTGCAATGGCAACCTTACGTGGCGAAAGAATGTATGATTTCTTACAAAAACTTATATGCGTAGTATTACCGAGAATTCGTGACTTCCGTGGTATTAGCGCAAAAAGTTTTGACGGTCGTGGAAACTATACATTAGGCTTGAAAGAACAAGCATTATTCCCTGAAATCACTTATGAAGAAGTTGATTTGGTTAAGGGTATGAACGTTTCAGTTATTACAACAGCTGAAACAGATGAAGAGGCAAGAGAATTATTAAGACTTCTCGGAATGCCGTTCAAAAAGTAGAAAATAATCACACAAGAACATAAAAGGAGAAATTCATGGCTAAGAAAGCGATGATTAACAAAGAACTTAAACGTGAAAAACTTGCTGCAGCAGGTAAATATCCGACAGTAAGACTGCATAACAGATGCTCAATTTGCGGACGTCCTCACGGATTCCACAGAGATTTCGGTTTGTGCAGAATTTGTTTAAGAAAAATGGCTCACCAAGGCTTGTTGCCGGGTGTAACAAAAGCAAGCTGGTAGTTCCCTAATTGTACCTCTCCCGATAATTTAATAAAAATGGGAGAGAGCAGGATTTCAAATTGTGTCTGTAAGACGAAATTTGAAAATTCGGATGAGGATTGCTTTGTGCTTGCAAATTATAAATATAAAAAGAGCGGGTTCAACCTGCTCTTTTTGTCGTTTTACGCAAAAACTTTTGTCGTCTGCATAATATTTCCTATATATCCCTTTTCGCAAATTGTATGTAAAAGATTTATGTATGCAATATCTTTTCTTGAACCTTCGGGGATAATCATTTTACCGTTCCAGCCTGCCGCAAGATAGGCTTGTGGTGATAGTTCCGCCGTACTTGCATAAGTTCTCAGGGCATCTAAATCTTCCAATGTTAAACCGGCTTCCTGCAACGCCTGTTGTTCTGCTAATGTCCCGTCAGGTGCTCTCAGTGCTTTTATTGCTAATGGTCGTTTCGCATCATCATGTATAATTGTTTTTGCTCGTTCAATTGATGAAATAACACTCGGATCAGACATATTCGGTTTGAATTTTTTGGCAATTTTCAGATATTCAGGATAATCTTTCAGCAGTTTATTCAGGTGAATAATTGTTGCAACTGCAGATTTCTCCGGATTTATAATATTACTGATGTTTCCGCCGTATGTCACTCCGTATTTTTTCAAAAGTTCTTTTTCTGGTTCGCTCAATTTGTCAATTTTTAATCTGGTCATTCCTAATGATAATGTGCCATCCCCCTCTTTAAACTTTCTGATAAGTGATAAAACTTTTGTTATTAATTTATTTTTTTCAAGTCTGTTATACATTATAAATTTTTCGGCAGTACCGAAAGAACTTTCTTCACGTGAAATACTGAGAGCAACACTTGATAACATATCGTAAGTTTTCTCGTCAATATTTAGGTCTTTTATAAGGCTTTCTTTATGAACAAATAATGAATTTATGAATCTTCCGATGTTTGTCGATGGTGGTTTCGCAAGCGGGGCATAGTTTTTGGACAGGTGTAATCCATGTATGGGGTTTGGTGCTGCTTTTGATTTTTTAGACAGCGAAATAAGTGCCTTAACATCTTCCGGCAATTCTTTTTGTGCGTTTCCGCGCACGGCACGATATGTACTTTTTACCCCTGATAATATGTTCGACAATATTTTCATAAGAAACGACCTTATTTATATAAAAAATTCGGACATTTCATGATTGCGTGCTTATTTTTTTATTGTTAACAATTATTAATGCAAATATTTCTTAAAATAAACATATTTACCCCTTGTAAAAAAAACATGTTTATCATACTATAATCGTACAGTTCCGAACTGCCGAAGCAAGCCTCCGGAGCGGGTACAGGTTTAGAGGGCGTCCTTTAAATCCCAGAGTTCGCAGAATTAGAGGCAACATTAATTCGGTAAGCGGTGTAATACATAATAAAGATACTGCTCTATAACTGTGGAGTAAGTCTGAAAGGAAAAATCTATGAATACAGATCCGATAGCAGATATGCTGACAAGAATCAGAAATGCTAACATGGTAAGACACGAATCAGTTGTAATTCCGTCTTCAAAACTGAAAGTTGAATTGGCTAAAATTTTGAAAGAAGAAGGTTATATCGCTGATTACGAAGTAAAAGAAGAAGGTAAATTCAAAGTTATTGTTATCACATTAAAATACAATAACGGAACACCTGTTATCACAAAATTGCAAAGAGTTTCAACTCCCGGTTTGAGACACTACTCAAAAGCTAAAAACTTACAAAAAGTTTTGGGCGGTATGGGTATCGCTATTGTTTCAACACCGAAAGGGTTGTTGACTGACAGAAAAGCAAGAAAAGAAAACGTAGGCGGAGAAGTTCTTTGCTACGTATATTAATGCGTAAGCCCGTGTGAGCAACGTTATTGCACAGGTAGATTAGATTCTGAATTATGTTCAGAATGACAGACAGGACATAATTGGTAGAAAAGTCCGACAATGAGTACAAATATACCATAAGGAGAAAATTAAAATGTCAAGAATTGGTAAAAAACCGATAGATATTCCTCAAGGTGTTGAGGTAAAAGTAGAAGGACAATTAGTTACTGCAAAAGGACCTTTGGGAACTGAATCAGTAAATGTTCGTCCTGAAATTTCAGTAAAAATTGAAAATAATCAGGTTGTATTAACAAAAGTAAGTGATTCCCGTGAAGCAGATGCTTTATACGGGTTATCAAGAACATTGGTCGCAAATGCTGTAATCGGTGTTAAAGACGGTTTTGTTAAAAAACTTGAAATCAACGGTGTAGGTTACAGAGCGCAGATGCAGGGAAAAACCTTGAATATGGCTTTGGGTTATTCTCACCCTGTTGATATTGTACCGCCGGAAGGTATTACAATTACTGTTGATGCTAACACAAAAATCACTGTTAAAGGTTCAAACAAACAGATGGTTGGCGATATTGCAGCATTAATCAGATCAAAACGTAAACCTGAGGTTTATAAAGGAAAAGGTATCAAATACGAAGGCGAATACATCAGACGTAAAGCCGGAAAAGCAGGTAAGAAATAAAACGCGTAAGCCGGTGTGAAACATTATATGACCGCCGTTGTGAACGGAACGATAGTGAAGTGAACGAAGCAATCTTCTGATTGCACAGGCGGGAAAATGTAAAAGTAAACAAAGCCCGTATAAACCCTTGAAGTGGTTTTTCAAGAAGGTTTGGGTAAATAGAAAGGATAAAATAAAATGATTAAACAACAAGTAAGAAAACCAATCGTTCAAAAAAGACACAAATCAATCAGAGTAAAATTGGCAGGTACAGCTGAATTTCCAAGACTTGCGGTTTTCAGAAGCACAAAACACATTTATGCTCAGTTGATTGACGATGATAACCACGTAACACTTGCTGCTGCATCATCAAATGACAAAGACTTGAAAGAGAAATTATCACACGGTGGTAATATTGATGCTGCAAAGGTTGTTGGTGAAGCAATTGCTAAGAAAGCTAAAAAAGCAGGTATTGAATGCGTCGTATTTGACAGAGGCGGATTCTTATACCACGGCAGAGTTGCTGCATTGGCAGAAGCTGCAAGAGAAGCAGGTTTGATGTTCTAATTTTTGAATAATTAAACAAAGAAACTCCCTGATAAATTCAGGGAGTTTTTTTATTTGAACATATTATTTTTGCCCATTAAATAGGCTGCTATTGTCCTGTTTTGAACATTTAGTTTGTGCAGAATTGAAATTACGTGTGCCTTTGCTGTTGAATTGCTGATTATTAGTTTCCGTGCAATTTCCGGATTTGATAACCCTTTACACAGAAGTTTTGCCACCTCGGTTTCCCTGTTTGTAAATACTTTTTTACCCATAATTACCTCCATTCTAATTTAAACACTATTTTTTGAAAATATCTTAATAATATTTCCATGTTGAAAAATTTACATAAATTAATATATGGAGTTTGGTATCTTTTAGTTTAGGTAATTATATACTATTTGGCACCAAATTTTATTAAAAACTTAGTCATTCAGAGGGCTTTAGCCAGAAGAATCTGTTTTATATAATAGATTCTTCGCTTCGCTCAGAATGACGGTGCTTTCAGCTTTTTTAGTGTAACATTGTATATAGTTACCTTAGTTTAAATAAAATTCGTTAATATCGACAAATTCGGGTTTTGTTTCTTTGTATTTTACCAAATCTTTTAAGAATGGCAGAATTTCTTTTATTTTATATTTATTTGCTTCCATTACAACTTTTGTCGGATAAACATCAGTAGTTTTTTTTAAGCCTAACGGTTCGTATTTTTCCACCGTATTGAATGGTCCGTTAGTTATGGCTTCAAGTTTTATACGGGTGCCGTTGTTTTCTTCAAAATCTTTGAATGCCTGACAGAATAAACTCTTTCCGGCAAGTTTGACTTTTTGACCTACAAGAGCAGGCCATGTACAAATGCAGTCAATTATGGTAGTTTTATCAGGAAAGAATGTTATTATTCCGCATATTTTGTTATTTAAAGTTTCAAAATATGTAATATTTTCCGGCTCCTGCATCATACTTACGGCATATTCAAGCATTTCATGCCATCTTTCGTATTGTGATTTATTAAGACCCGGCATTAATTCTTCAACATTTATTTCATCAGGAATTGTTTTTAAAAAATTTACATCTGAATTATTTGCGACTTTATAAAGTTTAAGTTTGTCGCAATTTGCAACATGTATTGCTCCGAAGTGCGGATGATATGGATTGTTTTGAATTTGCATTTTATTTCCTTTGCAATTCTTATAAGTATTCTGA
>CAMHMW010000024.1 GCA_946186335.1 uncultured Candidatus Melainabacteria bacterium | reverse complement strand
ACAACAAAGACAGGAGCAAAAGAAAGAGGAAGAAAGACGTCACCTTGAAGATGACGACAAGGACGAAGTAAAAATCAGTCAGCAGCCGGAATTGACGGAAGATGACATCATTTATCTTGTGAAAAATTATATCTCAAATCTTAAAAATGAACACAGTGAAAACCAGAAAGCACAACAGAAACTGAACAAATATCTGGAAAAATTCAATGTGAAAAAATTTATGAAAGAAAATCCGAATATGACAAGATCGGATTTTCATATGATTATGTACAACGAAACCGCATCTTTGGTGTCATAAATTAGGCTCTCGGGTGAGTTTCGTCATAAACTTGTTTCATGTGCTGGGTAGAAATATGGGTATAAATCTGGGTGTTTGAAATGCTGGCATGTCCCAGAAGTTCCTGTACCACCCTCAAATCCGCACCGTTTTCAATGAGGTGTGTGGCAAAACTGTGCCGGAACATGTGAGGTGTCACGTGTTTCGGAAGTTCAATTTTTTCAACGATTTCGTTTATAACATTTCTTATGGTTTTTGTTTGTAATCTGTAACCTGTTTTGTTGATAAATACGGGGCTTTCATCATTCACCGGCGGTAACGGGTAATCTTTTGCAACCATTGGTCTTACGGTATTTATGTAATTTTGCAAATATGTTTTTGCTCTGTCGGTAATTAAGATAATACGCTCTTTTGCGCCCTTACCGAATACGGTAATTTCATTATTTTCAAGGTTTAGATTGCCGAAATTCAGATTGCTGAGTTCCGAAACACGCATTCCGCTTGCCCATAACAGTTCTAATATTGTTCTGTTTCGATATCCTGCGGGAGTTTCCATATTTATGTTGTTTAAGATTTGTTCGACCTCATCCGTTGTGAGGAATTTTGGCAACGATCTCGGTCGTTTGGGGGAAATTAAGTTTTCTGCGGGGTTATTTTCCGTCTTTTTCTCTCTGTGCAAGTATTTATAGAATGTTCGCAGGGACGCTATCTTTCTTGCAAGGGTAGTTTTTTTGTAATTATAAACAGAAATGTGATGTAAATATTCTCTCACTTTTGCAAAGTTTACCCCCTCGCAGCCCTCATCTCCGAGCCAGATTAAATATGCTAAAATATCGGCATAATATGCTTTTGCGGTATGTTCGGAAAAGTTTTTTTCTACCAATATATACGATTTGAAATCCTCTAAATCCTGTTTTGAATTTGAATTTAAACCCATAATGTTAACCTTGTTGCTTTTTTGTAATTACTATTATACAATACTTTTATAAGATTAGAATAGTTATTAAGTAAAAAAGTAGGTGAAAAAATGAATTGTAAAAAATTATTAGTTACATCAATGATTTTAACATCTTGCCTTATTTGTGCGCCTAATGTGTTTGCAGCTCAACAACCTATAAAAGCCGGTGTTTCAAAGAGTTATCTTGACATCGACAGACTTATTGAATATAACAACTACGAAGATGCAGACAAACGCCTGAAAGCAATCCTTGAAAAAAATCCTAACGATTTGGATGCAAAAGCATTACTTTTGATTTCTCAGGCAAAACAATGGAAACTGGCACCTACACAGGCAGATTTAGACCAATTGATTAAGAAATACCCCAACAAACCCGAACTTCACTACGCTCAGGGTTTGGTTTATCTGATGCGTGAAACCTCATCAGACGTTGAATATATCAAAAACATTTCAAACTTATCAAATGCGGCTATTAAAGAGTTTGTAACCGCAGTAGGTTTAGATAGTACATATTATCAGGCATATAACGCTATGGGTGTTGCAACATTAAAACTCGGTAACAAAAAAGATGCCGAAGAATTGTTCAAAGTTGCACTTAAAAATAACCCCAACTTTGCACCGGCTTACGATAACTTAGGTAACGTTGCAATGCTGGAGGGTGATCTTGACAGAGCGGAAAAATATTATTTACAGGCATTGAAATGTAACTCTCACAACCCGACATCAATGTATCACATGGGTCAGGTTGAAGCAAAAAGAGGAGATTACACAAAGGCTCTGACTTGGTTAAACCACTCACTTCACATCAACCCTCAATCATCACCCGGATGGAACCTGCAAGGTGAATTATATCTTAAACAGGGTAACCAGCCGGCTGCAATAAATTCTTTCAAAAAGGCTATTTATGTAAAACCTGAAAACTCACGTCCATATATCAACTTGGCAGGAGTTTACGAAAGACGTGCAGACCACGAATTTGCGATGGAAGAATTGAAAACCGCAATTATCTTAAATCCCAACTACAAAGAAGGTATTTACAGAGTTGCGAATATGTCACTTGAAACCAAAAAGTATCAGCAGGCACTTGAATACTATTCAAGATTGTTAGGTGATGCAAAATTTAATAATCCGGCTATTATCGGTCTTGCAAATACATATTACGAAATGGCAAAAGATACCGCAGACAGCCGTGATTTCACAACAAATAAAGACGTATATCTTGCTTATGACTATGTAAATGAAGCTATTCAAAGAACTCCTAACGATTTGAAACTTCACCTTGCAAAAATCAAATTAGGCAAGTTAACTCACCAGATGTTAATGACTCAGGATAACCTGAATTATATTATTCAGTCAGCTTCTAACAGTTTGATGGATACGGTTATCAAGGGTGAAGCATATTTGGCAATGGGCAGAGAAAAAGATGCGGTTTACACATTTGAAAACGCTATCAACTTTGCAAATACCATTGATGATGAGTTATATTTATCAGAAATTCTTGTTCAGCATAAACAATTCAGAACGGCTAGAAAGGCTTTACAAAAAGTCTTGATGGCTGAACCTGATAACAGAATTGCTGAAAACGGACTTCACTACATTGATTTGTGTGAAATGAAATCAAACGAATTCTTTGAAATTGCGCTGCGTCAATACAAAGAAGGCAATTATGCATCTACAATTGAATATTGTAACCGTGCAATTGACTTCTATCATAACGCTCCGTCAATTGCTAAACTGAAAGCACAGGCTTATGAAGCAGAAGGCAACTATCAGGGTGCGGTTAAATACTATACACAGTACCTTGCACTTGCTCCTAACGCATCTGACAGAGCTGCAGTTGAACAAAGAATTCAAGTGTTCAGTTCAAAAATCTAGGGATAATGATGTTACTAATTACGGTAACAACGACATAAAACAAATGAAAAAATTCGATATAAGAAAAACGTTTGAAACATTTTTGAAAGAGCCTCTTAGTATTTTAACTGAGGGGCTGTTTCAAATAGTAAATATCGAATCAAATATTTTTAATCAGCAATCTGCTCTGCATGTTGATTTTATTAACAACAAGACTCAGTTAACCGTCGTAAATAACCCCAAAATGTACTCTCTTTTGCAGACAGTTATCTGGAAAAGCCGTAAAAAAGCTGCACTTGAACGTGCCAAAAATCAAACCCAGCCTGTTATTGCAAGTCGGGGGTAAATATGTACTGTAATTCCTCCTCATAGCGACATTAATGTTGCGGTAAAGGTATTTTTGTATTATAAGTTAGTGTATGTCAAAATTTTTGCAGGCAAAATTTTTAATAAGCGCAGAAAAACTAAGTCAGTGTCCGAATTACGACCTGCCTGAATTTCCTCTGCTCGGGCGTTCAAATGTCGGAAAGTCCTCTTTCATTAACGGTCTTGCAAATAACAAAAAACTTGCAAAAACATCAAATGTTCCGGGAAAAACACGCCTGATAAACTTTTTCAAATTTTCGGATAAGTTCATAATTGCCGATTTGCCGGGTTACGGATATGCAAAGGTTTCTCACGAGGCACGAAACAAATGGCAAAAATACCTAGAGGAATATCTTTTGAAACGTGAGCAGATAAAATGCCTTGTCCAACTGGTGGATGCAAGACACGAACTTCAAAAGAATGATTATCAGATGAGAGAGTGGGTTTTGGAATACAAACTGCCCATAATAACGGTTGTCACGAAAACCGATCAGATTTCAAAAAACAAAGTTCAGTCGGCTCTGGCACATGTCCGCAAAGAATTTGGCGGTGAAATATACCCGTTTAGTGCGGTTGATAACAGGTATAACGAGGATATTTTGAATTTCTTTTCCGCCGAATAATAAATTACTTAATTGTTTTTACCGTATCTGTCACTACAATTGCCCGAACAGGAACATCCAACGGACTTGTCTTTACGACCTCTTTTATATCCGTATCAATAACCGAATACAGTCCTGATAATGCGTTTGTAACCATTATCATATTGCTGTTATCAATAGGGGTTATGTTGGTTGCAAATGCGTTTGTGTTCAAAAACAGTTTGTCTGTTATAACATCTTCTTTTGTATTTAGGACTTCTATAATGTTTTCCTGTGCGCCCAAAATGAATAAATCATCTCCTTTTGCGTACAGGTCAACAGGTTTTTCGCAAACTTCCAGTTCACTCAAAAAACCCAATGTTTCATAATCTACTATCGCTATTCTGTTTTTGGTACGGCTTGTTACATATATTTTGCCGTTTGCATAGGCAATTTTTGAAACATTCGGGAAACTTCCGATATTTTTCAGTTTGTAATTGTCTGCAAAATCTACAACCCATATATAATTTGTGTTTCTGTCAACATAGAAAAGTTTGGAGCCGTCTTCAGAGAGTGTAAATTTTTCGCACTTGCCGTTAATTTTTAAACGTTTTTTAAGGGTCATTGTTTCAAGGCTGAAAATATAAACGCTTGAATTTGAACCCGAGGTTATATATGCGACTTTTTTGTCGTTATCAATTATAATTTGTTCGGGTACGGAGTCAAGATTAACCTGTTTTATAATCTTTTCATCCATTAATGAAATTATATTCATTGTTTTATAATCAAAATATGTAACGAATAAAAATTCGTTGTTGTATGATTTTAAATCATTGATAACATGAGTTTGTTCCAGCGCATAGTCAGGTTTTTGGGAGTTTGAATAAATTACCTGAATATTTTTGTTTGCACCCGATGCTATATAGAAAGTTTTTCCTTCTAACGGTTCAACAGGAACGGTTGTTTTGCCTTTTGCTCTTGTGTTATTGATACGTAAACCGTTATCCTGAGTGACCGTAACATCAATATTACCGATGATACCTTTCAGGCTTTCGGGAATCACAAGTCCCTTTGGTAGTAAAATATCCTGAGGCAAAAGTCCCGACTGCAATTCTTCGGGAGTGTCTTTAAGATTGATAACCGTCTTTTTGCCGTTTGCGTTTATAACCTTTAATAAAGCAAAGTTATTATCAAGGATAATCATATCGGGTTTTTGCTTCATTGTGGCATTAACCGGATATGTTGATTTAATGCTTAATTCTTTGTCATCATTTGTTTTTGCGGGGAAAATCGGCAGATACATTGTATTATCAGGCAGAATTATTGCTCCGTCAAACCTGAAATTTGTTTCGGGAAATTCTTTGTTCACAAAATCCTGAACAGACTGCGGAACCTGCATTGCCATTGCTCCCGTTCCCAGAAATAAACTTAAACAAACTGATGTTAGAAATTTACGCATTACTTAAATACTCCCTTAACTTTGGACATAATAGAATGTTGTGGTTTTCTCCCTCCACCTAATTCATATAATCTATGATACAACTGTTTCTCCTCATCTGTCAATTTTGTCGGAATAACAATTTTAACAATTACTATATGATCCCCTCTTTGAGAAGGTCTTGAAATAACGGGAACACCCGCCCCTTTAATTTTAAGAATTTCACCGTGCTGACTTCCTGCGGGAATTGTCAGTTCTTTTTCTCCGTCAAGAGTTTTTATTGTAACAACATCTCCCAAAACAGCCTGCGCAGGCGTAATTTCAAGTTCGGTAAAGACATTTATTCCGTCACGTTTGAAGTATTTTGACGGCTCAACATAAACCACAACGAACAAATCTCCGTTCGGTCCTCCGTTAGCACCGCAGTCACCTTCACCTGAAACTCTTATTTTTGACATATTGTCAACCCCTGCGGGGATTTTTATTTCAACTTTTTTGTCTGAATTTACCATACCCTGCCCCTGACATTTAGGACACGGTTTTTCTATAACCTGACCTGCTCCGTGGCAGACAGGACAAACAGTTATCTGAGCAAAATTTCCAAGCGGTGTTCTTGTAACGGTTTTCACCTGACCTGAGCCGCCGCATTTTGTACAGGTTTTTGTGGATGAACCTTTTGCAGCTCCTGTTCCGTGGCATTCGTGACATAGTTCAAGGTGGTTAAATTCAATGGTTTTATTAGCACCGAAAACCGCTTCTTCAAAGGATAATTTTATATCATATCTTAAATCATCCCCTCGTCTTGGTGCATTTGGGTCGGGTCTGCCCCCGAAACCAAAACCGCCAAAACCGCCAAAGAAACTTTCAAAAATATCATTAAGATCACCAAATCCGCCTGCAAAAGGTCCCCCTGTATCAAAGCCTGCATTTTTCAGACCGTCCTCACCGTAGCGGTCGTAGGTTGCACGTTTGTTATCATCCGATAATGTTTCGTACGCTTTTCCCAATTCTTTAAATTTTTCCTCAGCATCGGGTGCTTTGTTTACGTCGGGGTGTAACTCTCTGGCTTTTCGGCGGAAAGCCGATTTTATCTCATCTTTGGAGGCATCTTT
Organism: uncultured Candidatus Melainabacteria bacterium; assembly: GCA_946186335.1. Taxonomy (GTDB): domain Bacteria; phylum Cyanobacteriota; class Vampirovibrionia; order Gastranaerophilales; family Gastranaerophilaceae; genus Zag111. The sequence goes on along the minus strand of CAMHMW010000024.1, from coordinate 10,865 downwards.
TGATACCCCTAATATTTCATAATAATCTGACATTATATTATTTCTACTTCCTTAATCTAAATTTTTGCGGAACTGCTCCGCTCTGTGCCTTATTTAATTATTCCTGTGTTGCGACATTAACCATTGTCGGTCTGATTACCTTATCCCCGACTTTATAACCCTTTTGAAGTTCCGCAATAACGGTATTTTCAGGGTGTTCGGTGCTCGGTGTGCGCATAACGGCATTATGGAAATTCGGGTCAAATTCTTCCCCGACTGCCTTTATTTCCTCTAAACCCATTTTTGCAAGGGTATCATATACCTGTTTATGAATCAGACTGAAACTTTCTTTTACTTTTTCAACGTCATCAATATTTTCAAGTGCTTTTTGACCTCTTTCAAAGTTATCCAAAACTTCCAGCAAATTAGTCAGAGCGCTTTCCGTACCGTATTTTATCAATGCTTCACGCTCCTGAACCTGACGTTTTCTGAAATTATCAAAATCTGCCGCAAGTCTTATGTATTGCTGATTTAATTTGTCATATTCTTCCTGAAGTTTGTTATCTTTTGAATCTTCTTCGTTTGTTTCCGACTCTGTGTCAACAGTTTCTTCCACTGCGGCTTCTTCCTGTTCTGTTTTTTCTTCTGTCATAATATCTTCGTTTTTGAACGGATTTGAATTGTTTTCAGTCATAATTTTTCCCTTCACAACATAATATATCTATATTATAAAATATCAATGTGAATAGACAAGAAAAATTTATTATTTTTTAATATTCGGCAAATTCTTCGTTTTAAATCTTATTCAAATTGTGAGAAAAATTCAAAATTAGTTCTTGATTTTTCATAATCATCAGCCGCTTTTGCTCCTGCCTGACGTGCCTTTACTTCAAGATAGTTTGTCTGATATTCGATATTTTTGCTCATCATCAGTAAGTTTTGGATAGTTTTCTCTTGCGATTGCATATCTGAGCGCTTCTTCTCTTTCTTCAAGGTTTTCAATTTCACCGAATTTCCTGAATGCCTCGAATTCATAATCACAACGACCTTTTCCAAGTCGTCCTATCTGACTGTGCTGGTATGCGTGTTCAACTTCGTGTGCAATTGTGTCTATTATATCTAAAATGTACTGTTTTAATACTTTTGGAGAAAATCGGATTTCTCTTGTTGCGGGACTGAAACAAGCCTCAGAATTGGGTTTTACGTTTGCGGAGTTCGGTTCAATGTACAGGCTGAGCGGTGCAAGTCCCCTTTTTTGTATATAATGTTTTCCTAAGATTTTTAAACCATCAGGGTTAAATAAGTCAAGAAATCTGAACTTTAAATATTCATCATTTTCATCAAGATTTATATTATCGGAATGTTCAAATTTGTGAAGCTTAACTCTGTGATTACGAACTTCAATTATGCCTGATGCGGTAATTTTTTGTCTTTGCCCTCTCAGTTTTTTATTCAGCGGAAATTCTGTCAGGGTAATTTTTCGTGTTGTACCGTCTTCACTGAGATTTGTGGTGCGTTTTGTTCTCAAAAGGGTTGCGGGTTTGCCGTTTTTGGTCAGAATATCTTTTATTTTATATATCCATTGTTTTTCGGAGTATTCTTTTTTCCACATACCCCAGATGTTTCTTGCCTTCTGACTTTTAATGTCATCGCAGATGCGGGAGGTGTCAAAGGTTTTATGCTCAATTGTCCGTGTTTCTTTGTCATATTTATATGTGCGTTGTTTTACATTAGCTCCGTTTTCTCTGAATACACGTTCTATAATTCTTCCTGTTTCATCCAGAAAAGATATAATTTCTCTTGAAAAATCTTCATTAAATTTTTTACCGATTTTTACATAATTAAAAGCAACAGCACTTTTGGGAGTCCGCCAGTGTTTATCTTTATCAATTTGTGATATGTCAATGTGTTCATTTTTTGCCAAAAGGGTGTATTCGGTTTTTCGGGGTAAACCCAAAACCTGCCGAACACTATTTGCTTTCGTAAAAATATAATAGTCTAAATTTGGGGCATATTTTGATATTTGTAACACAACACACCTGCACTTGTGCCATGTTAAAACCTAAAAATAAATTTTATTGACTTAATGTTAATTTTTGTATATTAAAAAGTTTTCATGTTTCTTGCGGTCTGATAGTTGCTGATTTCTCTCAAATATTGCTGTAACGCTTTATAACCGTTGTAAATCTCATTGGAAATTGATGCGTAACTGCTTGATTCAAGATATTTCAACTCCTTAACTCTAATCAGAAATATGCTGTCAGCATCTTTCTTGGTTTCCGCTTCATCCGATACAGACCATTTTTTTAACAGTTCAAGTTCGCTGTGCATTTGTTTCATAGTGGTAAATTCAAGGGTGTTAAAATCATATTTTTCAAGTAATGATTTTTCCACATTTGAAATTCTGCTCATACAAGCCTGAAATTTAAAAATTTTCTTAACAATAAGATAGTTGTCGGCAACTCTTTTATGAAAATCCGGCACTCCGCTTTTTGCAAGTAATGCAGCGACAGAGCGGGATGTAAATGAATCGTCTTCTGTTGAGAATATGCTTTTTGACGTAATATCAAACTTAGAGTTAGTTTCAAGTAATTCGTTAAACATTCTTCCTCCGAATATATGTTGATAATAAAATAATAAAGATGTTTTGTCATGATGTTTTGTCAATTTTTTTACAAAATGTAAAATTTGAACATATTTGCAAAAGTTTCGTTTTAATGACAGAATTAAACAATGTAAAACACAGGAGAAATTTTATGAAAAAAGGTTTATTATCGGCAGTGGCGGTTTTATTTATCGCAATGGGTACAAGCGTTTTGGCTCAGCCTTGTGTGCAGCAGGGCGGATGCCCTTTAAAATCAACGGTAACTGAGGGGTTTAACAGCCGTCTTAAACCGTGTCCTATGAAAAAACAGATGAAATTTAACAAAGCACCGATTGCCGCAAAAAGGTATCAGGGTTATGTTCATAAGATACAAAGAGAGCGTGCAACCGTTTATAACGCTCTTGATTTAACGGATGAACAAATTAAATTGAGAGAGGATATATTAAAAGAAAATACTCCGATTTATGAAAGAAAATTCGCCGAACTGACAAAAGAAAGTTATAAAGTTAAGGCTTTAAAAGCTGCCGGTGCAAGTGATAAAGAAATTAACAGACAGGAAAAAGTTGTCAAAAATGTTAAAAAAGATATTGAAAAACTTTTGAATGAAGAAAACAAACTTTACAAAAAATCTCTTACAAGAGAGCAGCGTTCAAAATATGCAATGATTAAAAAATTGGAAGAAAAGGATTACAAAGAAGCATCAAATGAAAAAGATTTATATAAATCTAATCCGAAAATGCGCCCCTTTGGTGACCCTAAAAAACATTTCAGACCGGTGAACTGCCAGCGTCCGTGTCCGGGGCAAATTCCGACACCACGTCCTGTTTTACCGCCTGAAGAAGTAAAATAGAATAAATAAAGGATGATTTTTAAAAAAATAACATTATAATTGTGGTATGAGAAAGTGTATACTTATTCATACCGCAATTTTTTTATTTTTATCGGGCGTTTTTTGTTATGCAAAAGAGGCTCCGAGTTTTGACGGAAAAGGTTATGTCGGGACTCTGCCAGATTTAAACAGGGGTTATGAAGTAAAAGAAACAAAAAAAACACCCCCTGAGGCAAGACCGGCTAAAGATTTTAATTCTGAAAACGAGTTAAAACCCGTGCCGACAGATAATCCTGCCTTTGTAAATATTATTCTGAAACCTGATAAAACATCCCAGTATACAAATGATTTGAATGAGATTGTTCCGTTGCTGGAGGATATTTCAAATCTTATCGAAGATAATGCAAATGTCCAGCTTTTCAATGCAAAGGTTTATTATTTTAATAAAAGTGCGGAATATCTCAGAGATAAATATAAAAATAAGCCCGAAAGTCAGTTTGTATCATTTAAAAAATTAATGGACTTAAATACCCATACAAAATCTATTGCTCTTTTACGTAACGAAGCGGAAAAATATAATCCGTATCTTGCTTATGGAAGTGCCGGATATATATACAACCCGAATAATATAACAGAACAGTTAGATTTCCTGAAAAAAGAAATTCAGGAAACTATACTAGTTATAAGAGATTCAAATTAGATATTTGATAAAATCTTTTTTTTAGATTAAAATGGTTTTATGATAAAAGATTTAATCGCAAAAGCGAAAGACAAATATAATAATCTGAAGATTTTGGATAAATACATATTAAGACAGGTTATAGAACTGTTTTTGATGGGTGTGTTTGTCTTTACGGCAATTATTTTTGCATCCGATACTTTTATCACTTTGATTAAACAGATTGCAGAATTCGGGATACCGTTTAAAGTTGCATTTATAATTATTCTGCTTAATCTTCCGTCAGTTATTGTCATGACAATACCGATGGGTGTTTTATTATCAACGGTTATGACTCTCAACAGACTGAGTTTATCATCAGAAATTACAGTTATGAGAGCTTGCGGAATCGGGCTTAACAGAATCGCAAAACCTATCTTTATTTTTGCTATAATCATGTCGCTTTCAAGTTTTGTAATAAATGAAAGTCTTGTGCCGGTTATGACAAAACAGTCAAAAGATTTGGCACTGTGGGCTTTGGGTCAGAAAAATATTCCTGACGGTAAAGAAAATTTTGTATTTAAAGAACTTAATGATAACGGAGTTTTGAAACGACTTTTCTATGTCGGAGCATGTAAAGATAAAACTCTTTATAATATTACGGTTTTGGATAATGCAAAAGATGGCACAATTCAGGTTTTACAGGCAAAAGAAGGTAAAACATCCCCGCAGGGCTGGATTTTTGAAAAAGGTGCAACCTACACCATCGGTAAACGCGGACAGGTTTTGAATACAACTCTTTTCGATACTTCAACCGTTCAATTCGGACTGGATTTGACAAAAGAAATGAATAAAAATTTGGCAAAAGAAATGAATTTTACCAAACTTATGAAATACCTGAAAAAGACTGAGATTTCGGAAAAGGATAAACAGATATACACAATTGAATTGTATGACAAAATTGCTCTGCCGATTACAACCATTGTATTTGTGCTTTTGGGTGTTCCTCTTGCTATTACTCCGCCGAGAGTCAGATATAACAGAGGATTTCTGTTTAGTATCCTGATTATTTTTGCGTACTATATTGTCAGGGCGTTATCAATATCATTCGGGGAAACCGGCTCTATGATACCGTTCTTCGCTGCATGGCTGCCGAATATTGTACTGACAATGATGGGTACTTTGTTGTATTACAAAAAAGTTTATACAATTTCTTAACAAATCATACTTTTAATGGTCAAAAAAATTTTTTTTTCGGTTTAAAATGAATGTATGGACGGTAGTGGTAACAAAAATCCGATAAATAATAATATTTTCAGCAGGGAATATAATTTTTCTGCCGTAAATCCGTTTAATGGTGATTTTACTCCGACCACTCCCGCAGAACCCGTTACTCCCGTTCAAAATTCATCAGCAAAACGTATAAACGGTTATGATTCAACTATTTTAAACAAAACCGAGTTTGATGAGGCTGAGGAAGAAAAATTAAGTGTTGAATACAGAATAAAAGAAAAAGAAGCAGCCATAAAAGATTTGGATGCAAAAATTAAAATTGCCGATACTTATGGTACCCAAAATGAGGCACTGGGCTTGAAAGCCAAACGTCAGAGAATTTTGCAGGAAATCAGCAGTTTGCGTAAACAGCAGATGTATGGCGGCAGAGTTTTAGGTGAAAATTTTTCCCATGACAAATTCAAACGCTCTATGCCATTGTTATACAAAATTCAGCATTTTATTTCCCACAAAATTCTTGCAAAATTGTCTAAAAAAATAAATTCGGTTGTAACCCTGACTGATTCTTTGGAACAGTTGTCTGAAATCAGTAAAAGCGTGGATGAACTTATTGAAATGAATGTTCCCTACGGTGAAAAAACAAAAAATTACGAAAAACTTACTAACTATCTCAGTCAGGCTAATATCATCCATTCCAAAATAGCAAAATCTCTCGGCAAGTGATAGTGTGGGGGAACCATGGTTTATGTCGTATTTCACTAATATTTTGGGGTGAATGTTTGTCCATAGGTCAGCTTTCAGCCCGACAATGTAATACGCTTGTAATGTATAAATTTTTCGGCTAATATTTAGTTACACGGACGAAAAAAGGAATAGCGATGAAAAAAGTTTATATAGAAACAATGGGTTGTCAAATGAATAAATCCGATACCGAAAGAATGTTCGGTATGTTGTCTAACTTTGGGTATGAAGAAACAGACAAACCAAAAGAGGCAGATTTATTGATGGTAAACACATGTTCTATCAGACAGTTGAGTGAGGATAAGGCGTACAGTCTTATCGGTGCGTGGGGAAAATGGAAAAAATCCAGACCTCATATTAAAATCGGTTTTTGCGGATGTGTTGCCCAGCAAAAAGCCGAACAAATTTTTAAACGTGCGCATTACGTTGACTTTGTTTTAGGCACCCATAAAATTTATTCGCTTCCCGAAATAATAAAATCAGTTGAGAATGGTGAAAAGATTTGCGAATGCGAGGAAACAAATTTAACCGAGGATGATAAAGCCGTAAAATATAATATAAACCGTGTAAAATCGGTGAATGCGTGGATTCCGATAACAGAAGGGTGCAATAATTTCTGTACATATTGTATTGTTCCCTATACCAGAGGGAGAGAACGTTCAAGACTTCCCGAAACAATTATTAAAGAGGTTAAAGATGCTCTTGGTTCAGGGTTTAAAGAAATTACACTTTTGGGACAAAATGTTGACAGTTACGGAAAAGATTTTAAAGACAGAAATTACCGCCTTGCAGATTTACTGAAAGAAGTCAATTCAATTGAAGGTAAATTCAGAATACGTTTTGTGACCTCTTATCCGACAGATATTACGGATGAACTGATAAAAACAGTTGTGGAATTGGATAAGGTTTGTGAGTATTTTCATATACCTATGCAGTCAGGGAGCAGCGAAGTCCTGAAAAAAATGAACCGCAGATACGACAGAGAAACTTATTTCAAAATTGCGCAAAAAATTCGTGATATGGTTCCTGATGTTACTATCACAAGTGATTTTATAGCGGGTTTCCCCGGAGAAACTGAAGAACAGTTTGTTGAAACTCTGACGGCTATGGAAGAAATAGGGCTGGATTATTCAAATACCGCCGCATATTCTCCCAGAGAAAAAACGGTTGCCGCAAAGTGGACGGATAAGTTTATTGACGAAGATACCAAATTTGAACGGCTTGCAAGATTAAATGAACAAAACAGAAAATGTTGTCTTGCTTCAAATAAAAAATTTATCGGCAGGACAATGGAGGTTCTGGTTGAGAATTTTGAAAACCATAAGGGAAAAAATGTTATAACCGGCAGAACCCGAAATAATAAAATAGTCCATATCCCTTATGACAAAGATATTACCGGTGAATTTGTGCAGGCAAAAATTGTCGGCTGCAAAACATGGTATCTGAACGGTGAACTTGTTTAATTATTCCCAGCCGTATAGATATTGAAGGGTTCTGACATCATCGGATGAAATGGTTTTAACTCCTTTTGTCGGGTACATAACGCTTTTAGGGTCATTTGTGTGATTAAGACCGAGTGCATGACCAAATTCATGAATCATAACTCTCAGGCGTGCATCATGGCTAAACAAACGCCCGTTGGGTGCTTTCTCGGAAATTTCAATAAGTTCAAGTTGTCTGCCGTTAGCGTACATGTGGTGAGTAAGTCCGATAGTGTTACTTCCGGTGTTTTTACCTATATTTTTAACAAATCGTACGTAAATCTGAACTTCTTCGGGTTTTTTTGCTTTTACAAATTTTATATGCCCTTTTGTTGCAGATGTCCACGCTTTCATAGCCTCATCAGCGACTGATGAACTCTGGTGAGATTCAACATAAACTCTTATCGATGTGGGGTTAGAGAATACTGCATCGGCAGATGTTGTTGTAATAAATATAGATCCAAACAGGATAAGTATAAAAGATAATAATTTTTTCATTTTTATTTCCATCCGTAAATATCTGATAACATTTTTAAATCTGTTGAGCGGATTTCCTGACGGTCATCTTCTGATGGGAACATAATACTGAGGATATTTCCCGAATGCGGCAGACCTATAGCATGTCCGACTTCGTGCAGCATAACGGTATAAACGTTATCGTTAGTCAATTTATAACCGCTAACCGTATTATCCGCAATATAAACTTCCGACCTAACAAAGTTTTCCCCGATACGGCTTGAACGGGTCAGCCCGATTTCTCTGTCGGCGTTTGGAATAACTTTTACAAATTTAACTTCAATTTGTGCAGTTTTTTTATCCGGAGTGTAAACAAAAATTATTTTGTTATTTGTTTTTCTTGACCACTCCTGAAATGCGTGTTTCATCATTGTTGTTCTGGCATGATTCGGGGGAATATATGTTTTAATTTTTGTCGGATATTTCCATTTTGCAATTCCGAGTGAATATGCGCAGGGCAGAATAACTGATGTTAAAAGCACAATCATAAAAATTTTAATAAAATTTTTGAGCAAATTATTACCTCTCTCGTGTCTTATTCCACACATAGTCAAAAATCGGCAAAATTCTCAAAATCTTTATATAATTTCCTACAAAATTATAAAATCTTTACAAACGGTAATTAAAAATTAGGTTATAATAAGCGTGTTATGGGAAATGATGTAGTAAAAAACGGAGAGAATAATGTTTCGGCACGTAAAAAATATGTGCTGAAAAAACATGATGTTGTAAAGACCGATTATAAGGTTGACTACGAAAACGAATTAAATCCGGCACAATTATCTGCCGTTGTTTCAAAAGAGGGAGCAATACTTGTAATCGCAGGGGCGGGTTCAGGTAAAACAAAAACCTTAACCTATCGTGTTGCACGTTTGATAGAAGATGGTATAAGTCCGTCAAACATTCTGCTTTTAACTTTTACCAAAAAAGCGGCGGCAGAAATGCTTTCCCGTGCAACTCTGGTGCTTGATAACAGATGTGAGAATGTTGCGGGGGGAACTTTTCACTCTTTTGCAAATATTATCCTCAGAAAATATGCAAAACTTCTTGGTCTCAAAAATAATTTTACCATACTTGACAGAGCCGACTGCGAAGATATTATCAGTCATATTGTCGGGCAGATGTTTCCCAAAAAGGAAAAAAGATTTCCGAAAAAAGGAACAATTCTTGAAATATATTCAAAAAGCATCAACAAAGAAACTCCGACAAGACGGATTATCAAAGAGGAATTTTCACAGTTTGAACATTGTGAAGATAAAATTATAGAGGTTCACAAGGCTTATGTGGCATATAAACGGGAAAATTCCGTTCTTGACTATGATGATTTGCTTTTGTATCTGAAACTTTTGCTTGAAAATAATGAGGATGTGCGCAAAAATCTGTCAAATACATACAAATACATTATGGTTGACGAATATCAGGACACGAATACCTTACAGGCAGATATTATAAGACTTTTGGCATCTGAATACAATAATATTATGGCTGTCGGAGATGATGCACAAAGCATTTACGCTTTTCGCGGTGCAAATTACAGAAATATTTTAGATTTCCCCAAAATGTTTCCCGATACAAAAATTATAAAACTTGAACAGAATTACAGAAGTACCCAAAATATTCTGAAACTTACAAATAAAGTAATTTCACGTGCGAAAGAAAGTTTTTCAAAAACATTGTTTTCCGATATTAATTCCCCTGTTATGCCTGCATTAATCTGTGCAAAAAATACTCAGATGGAAGCAGATTTTATTTGTCAGAGGGTCTTGGAACTTTTGGATGAAGATGTGAGTCTTTCAGATATTTGTGTTCTTGCGAGAAATTCAAGGATGTCTTATGCGCTTGAAATTGAACTTTCAAAAAGGGCAATTCCGTATCAGAAATTTGGCGGCCCAAAATTTATGGAAACAGCACACGTAAAAGACATAGTGGCACATTTGAGAGTAATTATAAATCCTGATGATGTTATAAGTCTGAACAGAATATTGTTACTGTTAAAGGGGGTCGGTTCATCAACCGTAAACAGTGTAATTCCGATAATTAAAGGTCAATTAAATCCGGATGTAAAACTTTTGCCTGCCAAAAAAGTTGACAGTATTATGCCGATGCTAAAAACTTTGGACAGGTTGCACAGCAAAATTTCAAAAAAATCTCCGGCGGAATTAACAGAAGAAATTATAAATTATTACCGCCCGATATTGAAGGATAAATATGACGACTTTTCTAAGCGGGAAAAAGATTTGGAACATTTGCAATATCTTGCCGGTCAATATTCAAACCTCGAAGATTTCATAAGCGATTTAGCATTAGAGCCGCCTGACGCAAGTGTTGAGGGGATGTATAAACGAAATTCTGATGATGAAGCATTGACTATTTCAACAATACATTCGGCAAAAGGGCTTGAATGGGACAGTGTATTTATAATAGGTGCGGTTGACGGGCGTTTCCCGAGTGCGTATTCGTTTAATTCAGAGGAAGAAATGGATGAAGAATTGCGTCTGATGTATGTTGCAACAACCCGTGCAAAAAATAATTTATACATAACCTACCCTGTTGATATGTATGATTATTCAAGACAGATGGTGCTTTCAAAACCGTCAAGATTTTTGGATGACATCTCGGATGATATTCTTGAACACTGGGACATCACCGAAGGGTAGGGGGTAAATAATTGAAAACGGATAATTTTTCAATATGTGAGGGCTCCGAATATTTGAAAAATGGGTGAGGGTTTTGTTGGGCTGAAAGCCCAACTTACATATTGAGTGTATTTGGTATATAATCAAAATATATTTACACAAGGAGAACAACTATGGCAAACAAGTA